>JBEQAH010000021.1:0-14123 GCA_041640435.1 bacterium
AACGTGGGGACCGCGGGACAGTTCGCCGAGACAGGCCCCCAGTTCGCGAGCCTGCTGGTGCGCTTGCGGGAGGACCGGCGCCGCCGGGACACAGACGTGCTGGCGCAGCTGCAGTCCGATCCGGAGGCGAGCCGGATCCCGGGGGCGCGGGTGGTGTACGGCACCGCCCAGGTGGCGGGACCGGTGCGGCCCGTGGAGGTTCTGGTGCGCGGCGACGACCTCTCCGCGCTCACGCGGGCCGCCGATCAGATCGCACAGCGCCTGGAGCAGATTCCGGGGCTGCGGGACGTGCAGGTGAGCGTGCGGATTGGGCGGCCAGAGTTCCAGGTGCGGGCGGACCGCGATCGGGCCGCCCCGCTGGGCCTCACCACCGCCCAGGTGGCGGCCCTCCTGCGGAACGCGGTGGAGGGCAACACCGACGTCCGCTTCCGCGCGGGCGAAGAGGAAGTCCCGCTGCGCGTGCGGATGGTCCGGAACGGCCGCCCGCTCCAGCCCGCAGATCTCCCGGACGTCCTGGTGGCCACGGTGGGCGGCCGGCCGGTGTTCCTGCGGGATGTGGCACAGGTGGAGCCCGCTAGCGGGCCCACGCAGATCGACCGGTGGAACCGGGAGCGGGTCATCACCATCTCCGCGAACCTGGAGCCGGGGGCGTTCGCGGGCAACGCCAACCAGCTGGCGGCCCGGGCCATCGCGGACATCCGCCCGCCGGGGGTGTCGGTGGAGTTCGGCGGCCAGGCGAGGCAGATCGTCGAGGCCGGCGGAACCTTCCTGTTTGCCCTCGCCCTGGGCGTGGTGCTGGTCTACATCCTGCTCGCAGCCCTGTTCGAGAGCACCTTCACCCCCCTCTCCATCATGCTCGCCCTGCCTCTGGCGTGGGTGGGCGGCGTGCTCGGCCTGCTCGCTACCGGGAAGTCTCTTTCCCTCGTGAGCGCCATCGGGTTCATCCTCCTCACGGGCCTGGTGATGAAGAACTCGATCTTGCTGGTGGACTACACGAACACCCTGAGGGCGCGCGGGCTGGATCGCACCGCGGCGGTGCTGCAGGCAGGCCCCACGCGCCTGCGCCCGGTGCTGATGACCACCCTGTCCGTGGTCCTGGGGAGCCTGCCCGTGGCCCTGGAGTTCGGGAAGGGCTCGGAGTTGCGGTCGCCGCTCGCGTGGGCGGTGATCGGCGGCCTGACCTGGTCCACACTGCTGACCCTCGTCGTGATCCCCGTCACCTACACGCTGCTCGATGACCTCCGGAGCTGGGTGCGGGGACGGCAGGCGGTGGGCCGGGGCGTGGCCGCTTCACCTCGGATCGAGGGGGTCGGCCGATGAAGCTCGCCGTGGTGATCTACGAAGCCGGGATCGAGGATTCCATGGCCGAGCTTTTGCGCCGCCTCGAGCTCCCGGGGTGGACGAAGCTGGAAGGCGCCACCGGGTTCGGCCACAAGGGCCCGCGGGAAGGTTCGCCCATCTGGCCAGGGACGAACCACGTGCTCCTTCTCGTGCTGGAGGAGTCTGTGGTCAGCACCTTCCTGGAAGCGCTGGAGAACCTGAAGCGGGAGTACCTCAGGCCGCCTGCCATATTCGCCTTCGTCGCGCCGGTGGAGGCGGTGTGGTAGAGATGCCTGTGTGGCGGCCCCGGCTCCTGGTCGCCGTGATCCTCCCGGTCCTCCTTTGAGTCTGGTTCGGCGTGGGCGTGAAGGGGAGCCTACTCCTCCTGTACGTCCTCACCCTGGCGTTCTTCTTCTCGTCGCTGGGGCTCGGTACCCTCATCTCCACAGTCTCCCGCACCTTCAGCCAGGCGGCCTAGCTGGCTCAACTCATCCTCCTCCCCAGCATCCTCCTCTCAGGATTCCTGTTCCCCCCGGGAGGCGCTGCCACCGTCTCTTCAGGGGGCAGGGCTGTTAATCCCCCTCACGTACTACATCACCGTGATCCGGGGGATCGTGGTGAAGGGGGTCGGGTTGGAGGTGTTGTGGCAGTCCATGGTCGCTCTGGTGGGCCTGGGGGTTGTGGTGTTCGCGGTGGCGATTGTACGGTTCCATAAGAAGCTGGAGTGAGGAGGTGCGAGGTGGCGGACAAAGAAGTCGTCTTCACCGAAGAGGCACCCCGGGCCATCGGGCCTTACTCCCAGGCGGTCAAAGCCGGTGGGTTCGTGTTCGTGTCGGGTCAGATCGCCCTGGACCCGGGGACGGGCCAGCTGGTCCTGGGGGATGCGCGGATCCAGACCCGCCGGGTGCTGGAGAACCTGCGGGCCATCCTGGAGGCGGCGGGGTCATCCCTGGACAAGGTGGTGCGGACGACCGTCTACCTCAAGGACATGAACGACTTTAACGTGATGAACGAGGAGTACACCCTGTTCTTCCGAGACGCCCGGCCCGCGCGGGTCACGGTGCAGGTGGCCAGGCTGCCCCGCGACGCTTTGGTGGAGATCGATGCCATCGCCCTGGCCTAGACCCGTGTGGGAACCGCGCCCTCCGGAGGAGATCCGCACCGAGCGGCTCCTGCTGCGGAGACCCCGCCCTGCCGACGCACGGGCCATCTTCGAGGAGTACGCCAGCGACCCTGAGGTGACTCGCTACCTCACCTGGAAGCCCGACCGGAGCGTGGAGGAGACGGCCACCTTCTTGGAGGGGTGCCTGGGGAGGTGGGAGGCGGGGACGTCATTCGCTTGGGTGATCACGCGGGCCGGAGAGGACCGGGCAATCGGCATGGTCGAGCTGCGGCCGCAGGGCCACCGCGCCGAGCTCGGGTACGCGCTGGCCCGGAGGTACTGGAACCGGGGCTACATGACCGAAGCCGTCCGGGCGGTGGTGGCGTGGGCCCTGACGCAGCCCCACGTCTACCGGGTGTGGGCGGTCTGCGACGTGGAGAACCTGGCGAGTAGCCGGGTGCTGGAGAAGGCGGGAATGCGCCGGGAAGGTGTGCTCCGTCGGTGGTCGGTGCACCCCAACGTGAGTCCGGAACCCCGCGACTGCCTGTGCTACGCCATCGTGCGCTGAACCCGCCGAGCTCCCCGGGGAAACTGCCCTACGTGAGGATTCGCGGAACCAGCCGAGCGGTAAGGGCCACAAGCACGGTCCGCGCCGCCACCTTGCTCGCCAGGTCCCACTCGAGCCCGAACTGGCTGCGACCGCCGGCAAGCATGGGGGCCCGCAGGGCATCCACCTGGTAGGTCAGGGGGTTGAAGAGCGAGATGCGCTGCAGCCAGGCTGGCGTGAGTCGCAGGGGGTAGATGGCGTTGCTCGCAAAGAACAGCGGCATCGTGAGGAGTTGACCGACGCCCATGAGGCGCTCCCTCGTCCTGACGAGGCAGGCGACGAGGAGGGAGAGGGTGGCGAACACCGCGAAGCCTAAGACGACGACGGCGACGTCGGCGCACGTCCCCCCAGCCGATTGGGAGCCGCACGCCCAGGAGGAGCGCCAGGATGTACACGACCAAGGCCTGGGAGAGCCCGTAGGCTCCCGCGGACAGGGCCTTCCCGAGGACGGTGGCGGTGCGCGGGGCAGGACTTGTGAGATATTTTGTGAGATATTTGTGGAGGACGCCGAGGTCCCGCTCCCAGATGATGGCGATCCCGTAGAAGATGGCGATGAAGAGCCGCTGTGGGCAACGACCCCGGGAGTGGGGAACTCCCGGTACCCGACCGGACCTGCGGGGATCCCCGCACCCTAGCGAAGACCCCACCGAACACGAGCAGCCACAGGATGGGCTGGACGGCGCGGGTCAGCAGCTCTGCAGGGATCGTGCGGGAGCTTCCGGAGCTCCACCTCCACGATCACGAAGGTGGTCCGCACGAACTCCACGAACCGGTCAGCCGAGCCGACGCGCGGTGCGGCGAGTACGGAGGACATCCCGAAACGTTCCTCCCTCCGTCGTGGTGCCACCCGCGACCCGGGCGAAGACGTCGTGGAGGGTCGCCTGCGGCCCCACCTGTTCCTCACGGCCGCGGGCGGCGACCTGGTACAATCAGGTGGACCGGTGGGGGGTCGTCTAACGGTAGGACTCCGGACTTTGGATCCGGCAATCCAGGTTCGAATCCTGGCCCCCCAGCCAGGGCAGGCCGTTCCGGAGCGTCAGCGAGAGGCGCGCAACAGCAGGATCTCCTGGAGCTGGCGTGCGCGGTCCGCGGGGATTAGATGGCGCAGCCGACCTCCGCGAACGAGCCCCGCTCCAAGTACGTCCCCTTCGAACGCCAACGCTACGAAGCCCTCCTGGGAGGAAACTCGGAGCGGTTGACCGCCGAGCAGGCGGTCCCACTGAGGTGGATCGAGCTCCAGGCGGCGCTCCACACGGGGGCCCAGCCACTGCACGAGCCAACTGGTGGGCCGCTCGCCGCGAGCCCCCCAGCGGGCAAAGGCGCGTAGGCCGCAGCCGCCCAGCTCCCAAGCCCGAGAGGGTCTCCAGAAAGAGGCCGGCCAGGCCGTGCACCGGTGTAGCCACAGGTGCTTGCTGGTGGCCATCCAGCGCAGGCCCTCCAGGTGCTCCCGGCTTACCCCGAGTTCGTCTGCCAGCAGGGTCTGCGCGCGCCGGATCCTGCGGTGCGCTTCATCCTCCGTGAGGCAGCTGGCGGGATGGACGAGGGGTGGAGCGGACCACCGCCCAGATTCGCCGCCCGCGCGTCGCAGCCGGACGAGGAACAGGCCACCTGAGTCTAGGTGGTGGGGGTACACGCGCCAAGATAGGCGCAGTCGAGGGTCGTAGCGCTGGCCTGCGAACTCGACTAGGCCTTCCCCGTGCGGCGCAGGCAGGCGAATCGGTTCCACGTCCAGGTCGGGGTGTGAGGCCAGCACGCGGTCCACCACGGCTTCGTTCTCCTCGGGGGCAAAGGTGCACGTGGCGTACAGGACCACCCCGCCCGGGCGCGCCAGCTGCACCGCGCGTCGCACAAGGGCCTCCTGCAGTCGCGACAGCCGCCGGCGGGTGGCCGCGGGAAGATCCCGCAGCACGCGGGGGTCGTCGCGGACGTTACCCTCCGCGGAGCACGGCGCGTCCACCAGGACCGCGTCGAAGGTGGCCCCCAGGGGGAACGCACGGCCGTCCGCCCGTACCGCGGCGACGTTCAGCCGGGCGGTTCGCTGGAGGTTCGAGCCCAACGCGCGCAGCCGCCGTTGGCTGGTGTCTGCAGCCACCACGGTTCCCCCGGGGATCAACTCGGACAGGTGGGTCGTCTTGCCCCCGGGTGCGGCGCACAGATCCAGCACCAGCCGCGGGTCGGCGCTCTCCACCACCGCGTGCGCCACCAGGGCCATGACGGACTCCTGGATGTACAGGTAGCCAAGCCAGTGTTCGAGGGTCTTCCCCACAGGGAACGGCTCACAGACCACCCGGTACACGTGCGGCGGGAACGCCAGAGGTTCCAGGACGAACCCCTGGCCGCCGAGCCGGCGGAGGAGCTCCGACTCCTGCAGGCGCGAGGGGAAGAGACGAACCGCCTTGGGCGCGGGCGTCCGGCACGCCACCTCGCACTGCTCCCACCCGGGCAAAGTGCCCCGGTAGCGTTCCCAGGGCATCAGGAGAGTTCCGCCAGCACTGGCTGCAGGCTGGTCTCCGCTTGGTGCCTTGGCGCGTAGCCGAGCTCCCGCCGGGCGCGGGCGATGGAGAAGTGGTGCGGGGCAAGCATGGCGCGCAGGTTCCCCGGGCTCAGGAGCCTGGCCCCCGGCACGCGGAGGAGCTGCGCCAGCAACCGCAGGGTGACGGCCGCTGGGCCCACCGCCCACGCCGGGACCGGGATCTCCCGGACCCGAACACCCAGAGCGCGGGAGGCGATGCGCACGAGCTCGCGGATCGTGCGCCGCGTGCCGTCGGTGACGTTGTAGGCGCGGCCCGCGGCTTGAGGGCTTACCGCCGCGAGACGGTGGGCCTCCACCACGTCAGCCACGTGGACCACGTCCAGCGGGGCCGTTCCCCCTGCCACCAGGGGGAACCAGCCGCCCCGGAGGACCCGCACCAGGGTCCGGGTGAAGCGACGGTCCCGGGGCCCGTACACGAAGCAGGGTCGCAGCGCGACCACCTCCACCAGCCCTCGCCCGTGGTGTGAGAAGCACAGGTCCTCCGCGAGCACCTTGGACTCCCCGTAAGCTCCCGTGGGGCGCAGGGGCGTGTCCTCATCGGCACCCTCCGGAGCCGACTCGCCGTAAACTGCTACCGAGCTCGTGAAGACGAACCGCTGCACGCCCAGCTCCTCGGCGGCCCGCAGAAGGTTCTCAGTCCCGCCCACGTTCACGTGCAGGATTCGCTCCCGAGGCAGCTCCCCGTCCAGTTCCGCGGCTAGGTGGAAGACCACCTGGCAGTCGGCGCAGCCCTGCCGCAGGGCGGGAAGGTCATCCAGGGTACCCCGGATCGGCTCGACCCCTGAAGGAAGAGCCCCTTCCCGCCCGGGCCGGACCAGCCCGCGAACCGCCCAGCCTTCCGCCGCGAGGCGTTCCGCCAAGTGACTCCCTACGAACCCGGTGGCGCCGGTGATGAACGCCTTCACGGGGACCAGTGTACGGCATCCCGAAGGGTTACAAGCCGGTCCAGCGAATCGACACGAACGGTGCGGATCAAGAAGGACCTGGTCCGGATGCTGGAACGGGAGCGCGTCTGCCGGGTGGCCACCGCGGACCGCTTGGGGCAGCCGCACGTGGTGCCGGTGTGCCACGTGTGGGTGGACGGCAAGCTGTACTTCGCCGCGGAAGGGACCAGCCGGAAGGTGAGGAACGTTTTCCAGAACCCGCGCGTGTGCGTGGTGGTGGACACGTACGCCGAGGACTGGAGCCGGCTGGCGGGCGTCCTGGTTGAAGGGACCGCGCGGGTGGTGCGGTCCGGACCGCTGTTCCGGAAGGTGCGGACACTTCTGTACCGGAAGTACCCGCAGTACCCGGAGGACGCCGCCCTGGAACCGCCGGGCAGTGTGGTGGTGGAGGTGACGCCGCGGCGGGTAGCTTCCTGGGGGTTCGAGTAGGCTATGCGAGGGGGATCGCGCGCCGCCACCGCGAAGGCTGTCATCCCGCGAGCCCCGTGGACGTTGGGGTGTGTGGCGCTGGCGGTGGTTGGGTTGTACGCCGACGGTTGGGCGCACAACCACCTGGTGGCCGACCCGGCGGTGTTCCCCAGGCCGACGGGCGGCCGACCCGGACCGCCCCACTTCCCCACGGGACTTAGCCTCTGGCACCTCCCGTACTTGCTGGGGCTTGGAGGTGCGGCGCTCACGAGCCTCCTGTGGTGGGCCAAGCGCCGGGCCGGGGGCGACAGACCCCCCGCATCTGACGTGGTGGCCGCGCTCGTGGCGGTGTGCGGATGGGCGCTGGGGACCGTTTCCGGTATGGCGCGAACGCCTGGGGCGAGCTTCCTGCGGGTGGAATCTTTGCCCGGGCTCGTGGGGCCCTCCGCCCTCCTGCAGGCGGGAGCCCTCGTCTGGCTGGCATGGTCCGGGGGGAACGCGGCGAGCTGGCGGCGCGTCGTGGGAGGCCTGCTGGCCCTGTCGGTGCTCACGTACCTGACGCAGTTCCTGCACCCCTACGTGGACCCGTGGCCATCCGCGGGCTTCCTGCGGACGGGGCTGCAGACCTACCGGTACGGGCTGTTCTACTTCGGAGAGGCGTTGGGGGTGGCGGGCCTGCTGTTGCAGGCGTCTCTTGTGGCCGGAGTCGCCGTGGCCCTCCTGCGGTCGGGCCCGCTTCCTCCCGGCGGGTTCACCGTACTCGTGGGCGTGAACGGGGCGCTTGTGGCGAGCCTGCGCGGTCACTTTGGATTCTTGGCCGCGGCGTGCGCCACGGGACTTGTGGCAGACCTGCTGGCGGCGCGGCTGCGGGGCAAGGGGAGCCACGAACTTCCCCTGCTGGCCGCGTGCGTGGGGTTCTCTTACGCGGCCAGCGCCTTCCTCGTCATAACCCAGATGGCGCCTGTGGACGTCCTGTACGGGACAGGCGGGGGCTTCGCCCTGCGCAACGTCGCAGGTCTGGGGTGGTCCGCGCAGCTTTGGGCAGGCACCTGCCTCGCGGCCGGTGCCGCCGGATGGCTACTGGGATGGCTGGCCTCCCCTCCGCCGGGACAGGACACGGCCTCCCCGCGTCAGGGATACTAGGGGTGGCATCCGTCAGAAACGGCGTGGGAGGGTCGAGGGAGTCGGTGAGGGCGTGGGCGGCGCGGGTGACCTTGGGGGTTGCGCTCCTCGCAGTAGCCAGCGGGCAGGCCGCGGTGGTGGACGCCCGCGTGCTGGTGGTGACTGTCACCGTGGCGGGGCGGCTTCAGGACGGGCCGGAGGCCGGCAACTACTACGTCGCGTTCAACACCACCCCGGGCCAGCTCTTCGGGCCAGAGCCGGACGGACGGAACTGGAGCCATTACCTGCTGCTGCAGCGCGGCCGGTTCTTCTTCGCCGCGGTGCGATTCGCAGACCCTCCGCCGGTGCTGTTCCGGTTTACCTTGCCGCCTCAGCCTTACACCCGGGCCGCTGTGCTTCCGGACGGCCGGACGTTTGAAGCGGAGATCCCGCTCACGCTGCTGGGAGCGGTGCAGAGCCCGGTGAAGGTAAACGTGGTGACCACGGACCGCGGCTACCGGGTACTGGACGCCCTCGGGCGCGGCGCGGGGGAGAGGCTGGGCTTTGTGCGGTTCGACCCGACCCGGGAGCTGTACCGGCAGTTCCAGGACCCTGAGGGGGACGCGCCCCCGGACTACGACGTGGTGGCGCTCACCCTCCAGGTGAAGGTGCCCTGAGGGGGAGGACGGTGCGCTGGGTCTGGTGGATGGTGTTGTCCACGCTGGCTTCTGGTTGCGCGGAGTCCAGCCTGCTCCGTTCTGCGGCCACAGACACCACCCCGCCGCAGATCGTATCCACCCAACCTGCCAACAACGCGGAGAATGTACAGGAGGCCCGCATCACCATCACCTTCAGCGAGCCCATGTCCACCAGCTCTGTCCAGTTGGACGCCACCCCGAGCCTGGTGTGGGGCGCGGGCACGTGGTCCGATGGGGACCGGGTCCTGACCTTCCTACCCGCGGACCTCCGGCCGAACACGCGGTACACGATCCGCGTGGCGGGCCGGGATCGTGCGGGGAACAGCCTCACGGGAGTCACTACCTTCACCTTCAGCACGGGTCCCGCCGTGCAGGTGGTGGCGTTGGTGGAAAACGAGCTGCGGAACCGGCTGAGCGCGGCACCGGATGTCCGCGTGTACGCCACCTTCCTCGCCTGGCTCGTGGGGGCACCGGAGCGCGTGCTGCAGCCCCTTTCGGAAGACCAACAGATCGTGCGGGACCGGGCGAGCCGCCAGGCGCCGGAGGTGGCCCGGCGTCTCAGGGCGTTCTTCGCGGACCGACCGGTGAGCACTCGGGACCTGGCGGAGTTCGCCTTCTGGCTCGACGGGGAATTGCGGCTGGCGGCCTCGCCGCTCCCGGTACCCGAGCCGACTTCAGCGCCCCGGGCGCCCACGGATCCCCCGGCCTCTGCCAGCCCCCGGGCCACGCCTGCGTCTGCGCAGGCACCTGTACCCTCCTCCCCAGCCGCCCAGTTCGCGCCGGCGCGCCTGCGGGGCTTCGACGAACTCCTGCGGCAGCTGTACGCGGACGCGGGCCGGGAGCTTTGGGCTCGCGCACGGGAAGAACACGAGCGGGAAGCGATCCAACTCCGCGACGGGGTGGAGGAGCGGCTGCGCCAAGCCGCGGGCTACCTGCGGCTCTCGGGCCTTCCCTTCAGCCGGATGGTGGTGGTTCCGAACCTGCTTGGAGCCCGGGACTCTGTGGAGTCCTTCTCCACGGACGGCGTCCTGCATGTGGTGGTGGGTCCCTCCGCGGGCCCGAACGTACGAGGCGTGCTTCGCGCCTTCCTGCGGGCTGTGGTGGTGCCCGCGGTGGCCGCGGCGGAGCCCGCGGCGCGGCGCCTGGAGAGCGTCTACGAACTGGTCAGGGATGCCGCCCAGGCCCGCGGGCTTCGATCGTGGTCCGAGGTGGTGCGGGAAAGCCTGGTCCGGGCGGTGGAGGCCCGGCTCCTGTTCCCGGGACCGCAGGAGCAGAACGAGTTCCTGGAAACTGCCTTCGCCCAGGGGTTCCTCCTGGTCCGGCAGTTCGCAGCCCGGTTGCCCACCCTGGAGCGCGGGGAGGTGTCTCTGGCCCAGTTCGTCCAGCGGTCTTTGGAGGCCACCACGCCCGAACAGCTTCGGGCGGAGTGGGCGAACCGCAGGCGGTGAGGCGGTTGATCCCGACCCTGGACCGCTACGTGGCGCGGGAGCTCTTGCCGCCCTTCCTGATGGGCGTGGGCGGCTTCGTGGTGATCTTGGTTGGCGACATCCTGTACGTGCTGGCGGAATACCTGGCTCGCGGCCAGGTTGCCCTGGCCGACCTGTTGCGGTTGCTCTTCTTCAAGATGCCGCACATCCTGGTGATCACGTTCCCTGTCTCCATGCTGTTCGCCGCGCTGCTGGGCCTCGGGCGCCTGGCGAAGGACAGCGAGGTGGTGGCGCTGCGGATGGCGGGACTTTCGCTGGGCCGGGTGTTCGCGCCCGTTTGGGCCTTCGCCCTGGTGGTGTCCGGGGCATCCTTCGTGGTCAACGAGTACGTCACACCCTGGGCGAACGAGCGCGCCGACGAGCTCATCCGGCGATCCATCTTCCGGGAGATCTTCCCCAACGTGAAGCAGAACGTGTTCTTCCGCGGGCCGAACGACCGGTACTTCTACGTCCGGCACGTGGACTACACGAACCGGGTGTTGGCGGGCGTCATGGTGTACGAGCTCGGCGGGGAGTTCCCCCGACTGATCACCGCCAAGCGCGCCACCTTCGGAGAAGGGTACTGGGATCTGGAGAACGGGGTGGTCCGTAGCCTGGACGCAGACGGGTTCACCGCCTACGAGGCGGGGTTCCGGCGCCTCCGGATCCGGGTGGAAGGCGACGCACAGGGGTTTTTGATCCAACAGCGCACCCCGGATCAGATGTCCGCGGCTGAGCTGCGGGCTCACCTGGAGCAGCTGCGCCGCAGCGGCGTGGATACGCAACCCATGGCGGTCGACTACTACTTCAAGTTCGCCGCCCCCGCCGCGGTGCTGGTGTTCGCGATTCTGGCAGCCCCCCTCAGCCTGGAGGCGGCCCGGGGCGGGCGGTTCACCGGCGTGGGGGCGGCGATCCTTCTCGTGTTCGTGTACTACGTGGTCATGTCCACCGCGCGGGCCTGGGGACGGGCCGGCGCGCTGCCCGCGTTCCTGGCCGCGTGGGCCGCGAACGCGGTGTTCCTCGCGGGGGGGCTCGTACTGTACCTGCGCGCGGAGGGCCTTCGGTTCTCGCTCCGGTGGCCCCGCGCGGGTCGCCGCAGCACCGCCCCCGCCCGGGCCCTGTAGGGTGGAGTGTGCGGGGGACGCGGCGGTCCCGAGTCGCTTTCGCCGCAGCGGGGGTGGCGAGCTGCGCCCTCCTGGGCCTTGGCTTCCATTGGGCGGTGCAGGGCCAGCCGCCGCCTGCGCCGGGCCAGAGGCGCGCGCCCGTACAGCTGCAGGCGGAGGCCCCGCGGGTGGTGGTGCGGCACCGAGGCCGGCCGCAGGCGGAGTTGCGCGCGGAGCGGGCCCGGGTGAGCCCTGACTTCCGTCGAGCACAGCTGGAGGGCGTGCGGCGTGCGGCAGTCCTCCGGGAGGGGCGGCCTTACCTCTGGGTGCGGGCGGACCGCGTGGTGTTCGACCGGGTGACGCAGAACTTCGAGGCCACAGGACGGGTAGAGGTGACCTCACCGGAGGGGGACTGGCTGCGGGCTCCCTACATGGTGTACCGGAGCGATCGCGCGGTGCTGGCCTTTCCCCGCGGCGTGGAGTTCCAGCTCGGTGGACACCACGCCCGCGCCCGCACCCTGCGGCTATTCGTCCTGGAACAGACCGTCGAGATGGAGGGAGACGTGGATGTGGTCCTGGACCTGCGTGCTCTCCCCCCCTCGGAGCCCAAAACCCCATGAGGACGCGCCTTCTGGTTGTGCTCGCCTGCGCCCTGGGGACGGCGGTGCCCGTTGCGGTGGCCCAGGCGCCGCCCGTACCGCCGGAAGGAGGGCACGGCCGGCTGCAAGCGGACCGCATCCGTTACGACGCCAGGAACCGTGTGTTCGAGGCCCGCGGCAACGTGCGGCTACAGGTGGGAGAGACCACCATCGCCTGTCAGGTCCTCGTCTACCACGCGCTCACCCGCGTGGCCTGGGCCGAGGGCGCGGTCCGGGTGCGCCAGCCCGAGGTCGAGCTGCTGGCACCTTCGGTTCGCTACGAGGTCGACTCCCAGGTGACGACCGCTCAAGGCGGGGTGGATGTGGTGCAGGAGGGGCTGCGGATGCGCGCGCGAAGCCTGCGCTTCCTGCATCGGGAGCGTGTGGCGTTCGCGGAGGGGGACGTGCGGCTAGTCACCGACCGGTGGACGCTGGAGGGGGAGCGGCTGCGCGCGGACCTGCACAACCGTCGGGCGGAGGTGCAGGGCCCAGCGCGGTGGGTCCGCAAAGGAGGGCCTCCGCCGCCCGGCCGAGAGGGTGACCGCATCCTGGCGGCCCTCACCAAGGAGGACACGGTGCTCACAGCGGGTCGCCGCCTGACGGTGCAGTGGGCTCAGACCGAGGAAGCCACCGCCGAGGGGGACGTCCGGCTGGAGCAGGTGGACAAGCGGGCTCGGGCGGACGAGGGGACGTACTCCGAGTCGAGGGACCGGATCGAGCTGGTGGGGAGGGTACGGCTGGAGCAAACGAGCGGCCAGTGGCTGCTCCGGGAGCGCCTCCTGCGGCCGCCCCGGTCGCGGGAAGAGGAGGAAGCGCTGTCCAGCCCCGCGGTACTGGAGGCGCAGCGGGTGGTGGTGCAGCTCAAAAGCCGCAACGCCCTCGCCCTGGGCTCGGTCCGCGTGACCCAGCGGGGCCGGTCGGCCACCGGGGAGCGCGCCGAGTACGACGACCAGGAGGGCCGCATCGCGCTCAGCGGGCAGCGCGTGCGCCTTGAGCGGGAGGACGGTTCTTGGCTGGAGGCGCAGCGGGTGGTGGTGTCGCTGAAGGAGGACACCTTCGAGGCGTACGGGGCTGTGGAGACCACCTTCACGGTTCGACCGTGACCCGCTCCAAGCGGCGCCTGAGGGCGGCCGTCGCCGTCCTTCTGGTCGTCCTCGGGGGGGGCCGCGCCCCCTCCATCGCGCAGGACGAACAGCCGATCCGTGTGCGCGCGGACTTCCTGCGGGTGGACCAGGCCCGCAACCAGGCCTACGCGCGCGGGAATGTGGTGCTCACCTTTGGGGATCTCACCGTGGAGGCGGACGAGGCGTTCTTAGACCTGGATTCCCTGGAACTGGTGGCGCGGGGCGGGGTGGTGCTCCGCGAAGGGGGCCAGACGGCCACCGCGGACCAGCTCACGTACAACTTCCGCACGCGCCAGGGCAGCCTGGATGGCGCTCGGACGCGATGGCTGGACCCCCGCGCCCTTGAGCCCATCCAGCTCCGCGCCCGCCGGCTGGAGGGCAACGTCCGGCAGCGGGTCTGCCTGCGCGACGCGGAGCTCACCACGTGCGACCTGGACGATCCCACCACCCCGTACAGGCTGGCCGCGGAGGAGATCGAGTTCATCCCGCAGGACAAGATCGTGTTGCGGAACGCCTCCCTGTACCTCTTCGGGCGGAAGGCGCTCACCCTGCCCTTCTTCGTGCTGTTCCTGCGGGAGCCGCGCCAGCAGAGGATTTTGCCGGTGGTGGGGTGGAACGAAGTCGAGGGGTGGTTCATGAAGACGTCCACCACCTACTTCGTGAACGACCAGCACTACGGCTTCGTGTACCTGGACTGGATGGAGCGGGTGGGTGCGGGGGGTGGCGTGGAGCACATCTGGCGGTACGATCGGGGGGAGGGCGACTACTTCGCCTACGTCCTGGGCAACCGCCTGACGGGTGGCGCAGACCTCCGCCTGAGACTCGTACACCGGCACGACTTCGGGGGCGGGTTCGGGATCGGGGTGTTCTCGGACCTGTTCCGCCGCCAGGCCGCGGACGGGTCGGTGACCCAGAACCTCTACGCCAGCGCAGACGTCCTGTTTCGCGCCTCGGAGCAGACCGCCAACCTGTTCGCCACCTATGCGCGGTCGGACGCCGGGCTGTGGCAGAGTGAGACCCTGTCCGCGCGGGCGCTGTACGAGCGGGCCCTCGGCCCGCAGGTGTGGGGTCGCCTGGAC
>JBEQAH010000022.1:0-14069 GCA_041640435.1 bacterium
GGCCACGGCGAAACGGCTGCCGTCCTTCTTGGAAGTCATAGGGCGCACGTGGGTGAGCACGCCTCCCACCGCCACGGACTCGCGGTCCGCCAGCTCCGACAACTGGGCGACGCGATGCCGCACGTGCGGCATCAAGCGGTCCTGCCACGCCCGCACGGGGTGGTCGCTGACGTACAGCCCCAGCATCTCCCGTTCCATGCGCAGCAGCTCCCGGCGGTCCAGGGGCGGGACCTGCGGCAAGGCCGGCGGCTGCTCCAGCTCCCCCACGTCCCCGAACAGCCCTGTCTGCGGCCCCGGCTGCTGGCGCTGCCTGCGCGCGCCGTACCCCAGCGCGTCATCCAGCGCCGCCAGCAGGGCCGCGCGGTCGCCCAGGGAGTCCATGGCCCCGGCTTTGATCAGGCTCTCCACCACCCGTCGGGTTACCAGCCGCCCGTCCACCCGCGCGCAGAAGTCGTACAGCGACCGGAAGGGGCCAGCTTGCTCCCGGGCCCGGACGATCTGCTCGGTGGCAGCGAGGCCCACGTTCTTAATGGTGCTGAGGCCGAAGCGAATGGTGCGGTCGTCCACCACGGTGAACTCCGCCTCCGACTCGTTCACGTCGGGCGGGAGCACGGCGATGCCCATGCGGCGGCACTCCTCCACATCCAGGGCGATGCGCTCCAGGTTGCCGCTGTCGGCGCACAGCACCGCGGTCATGTACTCCGCGGGGTAGTTCGCCTTGAGGTACGCGGTCCAGTAGGCGATGAGACCGTAGCAGGCGGCGTGGGCGCGGTTAAACCCGTAGCGGGCGAACGGCTCGAATTGCTCGAAGACCTTGTCCACCACCTCCTTGGGCACGCCACGCTCCAGGGCTCCCCGCTCGAACTTCTCCCGCTGCGCGAGCAGCTTGTCCTTCACCTTTTTGCGGATGGCGTAGCACAGCACGTCCGCCTCGGCCAGGGTGTAGCCGGCCATGGCCTGGGCCACGGTCATGATGTCCTCCTGGTACACCATGACGCCGTAGGTCTCCCGCAGGACCGGTTCCAGGATGGGGTGCAGGTACGTCACGGGCTCCAGGCCGTGCTTGCGGCGGATGTAGGCGGGGATGTTGGCCATGGGCCCGGGCCGGAAGAGGGCCACCATGGCCATGATGTCCTGGATGCTGGTGGGCCGCAGCTCCTGCAGGAAGCGGCGCATCCCCGCGGACTCCAGCTGAAACACGCCCGTGGTCTCGCCCCGGCCCAGGAGGGCGTAGGTCCTCTCGTCGTCCAGGGGGATCCGCTGCAGGTCGATGCGCTGCCTCCGCTTGCGCTCCACGATCTTCATGGCGGAGTCCAGGATGGTGAGGTTGGTCAAACCCAGGAAGTCGAACTTGACCAACCCGATGGCGGCCACGCTGTCCATGTCGTACTGGGTCATGACCTGGTCGTCCTTGCCCCGGGTGAGGGGGACCAGGTCCGCCAGGGGGTCCCGGGAGATGATGACCCCCGCCGCGTGGGTGCTGGCGTTGCGGGCCACCCCCTCCAGCCGGCGCACCAGCTCCACCAACCGCCCCACGCGCTCGTCCTCTTCCGACCACCGCCGCAGCTCGGGGTCCTGTTCCAGGGCCTGATCCAGGGTGGCGGTGGGCGGGATGCGTTTGGCGATCCGGTCCACCTCGCCATAGCTCATGCCCAACACCCGGCCCACGTCCCGCACCGCCTGGCGGGCCTTCATGGTGCCGAAGGTGATGATCTGAGCCACCCGGTCCTGGCCATACTTGTCCATCACGTACCGGATGACCTCGTCCCTGCGGGTGTCCATGAAGTCCACGTCGATGTCGGGCAGGGTGTAGCGCTCGAGGTTCAGGAAGCGGTCGAAGGGCAGGCGGTACGCGATGGGGTCCACGTCCGTGACCCCGCAGGCGTACAGGACGAGGGAGCCCGCCGCGGACCCCCGGACGGTGGTGAGGATCCCGCGGGAGCGGGCGAAGTTGACGAAGTCCTGCACGATGAGGAAGTACGGGGCGTAGCCCATCTGCTCGATCACGCCCAGCTCGTAGTCCAGTCGCTCCCGGAGCTCGGGCGTGACGCGGCCGTAGAGGCGCACCAGTCCCTGCTCGCACAGGTGGCGAAGGTAGGCTTGAGGGGTGAAGCCCTCGGGCACGGGGAAGTCCGGCAAACGGGGACGGTCCAGCTCGATGCGGACCGAGCACCGCGCTGCGATCTCCACGGTGTTGCGCAGAGCCTCGGGGAACTCTCTGAAGCGCTCTGCCATCTCCTGCGCGCTCTTCAGATAGAAGTGCGGATGGTCGCCCATGCGGGGTCGGTCCGGGTCCGAGACCTTCTTGTTCATCTGCACGCACATGAGGACGTCCTGCGCCTGGGCATCCTCGGCGACCACGTAGTGGACGTCGTTGGTGGCCACGAGCGGCAGGCGGAGGTCGCGCGCGATGCGGACCAGTTCGGGGATCAGGACGCGCTGCTCTGGAAGGCCCTGGTCCTGCAGCTCGATGAAGAACTGGCCGGGCTCGAACAGATCTCGGAACTGGGCGGCCACCTCCCGGGCTCCCGCCAGGTCTCCCCGCAGGATCCGCTGGCAGAGCTCGCTGTTGACACATCCGGAGAGCCCCACCAGGCCCTTGCTGTGCGACGCAAGGAGCTCCTTGTCGATCCGGGGCCGGTAGTAGAACCCCTCCAGGTGTGCTTTCGTGGCGAGGCGGACGAGGTTGCGGTAGCCGTCTTCGTCCCGCGCCAGCAGGGTGAGGTGGTAGCTGGTGGCATCCAGCTTGGGATCCCGGTCGGTGAGCCTGCGGGGGGCCTGGTAGGCCTCCATGCCGAGGATGGGACTCAGGCCCAACCGGGTAGCCTCCCGGTAGAACTCTATGGCGCCGTACAGCGCGCCGTGGTCCGTGATGGCCACCGCCCGCATACCGAGCGAAGCCGCCCGCTCCAACAGAGGTCGGATCCGGCTGCAGCCGTCCAGCAGGGAGTACTCGGTGTGTACGTGCAGGTGGACGAACTCCGACATCTTGGGCCTCAGCGCAGGAAGGCTCCTACATATTGTAGGCCATCGCGGCGGTCCGTCACCTCCCGTTCAGGCCCGGGCAGCTACCTGGGAAGCGTCAGTGGCAGGCGGGCGCCTCCGAGCTCCCCCGGACTTCTCCTTACGCGTCCGTGACCGCCTCAGCCTCCCGGACAGACGCCTCCAGAATGTCCAGAGCCTCCTCCAGCTCCTCCTCCCGGATCACGAAGGGGACCAGCATGCGGATCACGTTACCGTACACCCCTGCCCGCACGGCCAGGACCCCCCGCTCCATGGCCCGCCGCAGGGCGAACTGCGTGTGGGACGGGGCCGGGGTCTTGTTGTGGCGGTCCGCCACAAGCTCCAGAGCCATCATGGCTCCGAGCCCGCGGACCTCACCCACGAGCCCACAGCGATCCGCCAGGGCGAGGAACCGCTGGTGCATGCGGACCCCCAGCTGCGCCGCGCGTTCGACGAGCCGCTCCTCTTCGAACACCTGGAACACCGCGAGGGCCGCGGCGCAACTGAGCGGGTTGCCCACGTACGTGCCGCCGATCCCCGCCTCCTGCACCGCGTCCATGACCTCGGCACGGCCCACCACCGCCGACAGGGGAAGGCCTGCGGCCAGGGACTTGCCCACCACGAGCAAGTCCGGGTGTACCCCCACGTGCTCCACCGCCCACATCCGGCCGGTCCGGCCCATCCCCGTCTGGATCTCGTCCGCCACCAGGAGGATGCCGTGCCGGCCGCACACCTGTTGCAGGCGGGGCAGGAAGGCGGGGGGCGGTACCACGAATCCCCCTTCGCCCAGCACCGGTTCCACTACCACCGCGGCCACTCGCCCGGGCTCCACGTGCAGCCTGAACAGGTCCTCCAATCTCTGCAGGCAGTACGCCACGGTCTCCTCGTCGGTGGGGAATGGGCTGCGGTACGGATACGGATAGGGGACCCGGTACACCTCCGGCGCGAAGGGGCCGAAGCCGCGTTTGTATGGGTTCACGCGGCTCGTGAGGGACAGCGCCATGTACGTCCTGCCGTGGAAGGCGCCCTCGAAGCACACCACCGCGGGCCTGCCGGTGTACGCGCGGGCGATCTTCACCGCGTTCTCCACCGCCTCGGCCCCGGAGTTGAAGAGGGCGGCCTTCTTGGGCCAGGGGCCCGGAGCGAGGGCGCACAGCCGCTCGCACACCGCCACGAACCCTTCGTAGGGAGCCACCGCGTAGTCCGTGTGGAAGAAGCGGGCGGCCTGTTCCTGCACCGCCTGCACCACCTTGGGGTGTGCGTGGCCCACCGCCAGGCAGCCCACCCCGCCCGCCAGGTCCACGTACCGGCGGCCGTCCACGTCGTACAGGAGCGCTCCCTCCCCGCGGGCCACGAAGGCGGGCAGATGCACCGAGAACGCGCGGGCCACGCTATTGCGCGCCCGCTGGAGCAGAGCTTGGCTCCTGGGACCGGCCAAGCCGCCGGGCGTGCGCTGCGCCATCCCTACCCGCTCACCGGGAGCCCCAGGCGCTCCCGCAGGAGCTTTTGGACCAGCGCGGGGTTTGCCCGGCCACCGGTGCGGCGCATCACCTGGCCGACCAAGAAGGCCACGGCCTTCTCCTTTCCGGCCCGCACGTCCGCCACGGGGTCGGGGTTATCCTGGATTACGGCCTCCACGGCTTCCCGCAGGGCGGCTTCGTCCGCGATCTGCACCAGGCCCCTGCGCTCCACGATGGCCCGCGGCGCCTCGCCCGTCTGCAGCATCTCCACGATGACCTCCTTGGCGATTCGCCCGCTGATCGTGCCGTCCTCCACCAGCCGCACCAGCTCCGCCAGGTGGGAGGGCGTGGTGGGGAGCTGGTCGATCTCCAGGTTGTGCTCATTCAGGTAGGCGCTGACCTCTCCGAGGATCCAGTTGGCGATGGCCTTGGGGCTCCGGTGGGCTGCCACCGCGGCCTCGAAGAAGTCCGCGGTGGCGCGGGTCTGAACGAGCAATTCCGCATCGTAGCGGCCAAGGCCATACTGGGCCATGATGCGGTCCCGGCGCGCGTCCGGCAGCTCCGGCAGGCTCCTGCGCACCTCCTCCAGCCACTCCGGGGTGACCTCCACGGGCACCAAGTCGGGCTCCGGGAAGTACCGGTAGTCCTCCGCCTCCTCCTTGGACCGGGACGCGAAGGTGACGCCCCGACGCTCGTCCCAATGCCGGGTCTCCTGCACCACCGCCTCCCCTCGCTCCAGCACCTCCCGCTGCCGCGCCACCTCGTAGCTGAGGGCGCGCTCCACGGACCGGATGGAGTTCATGTTCTTGACCTCGGTGCGGGTCCCGAGAGGATCCCCGGGGCGGCGCAGGGACACGTTGGCGTCGCACCGCAGGGTTCCCTCCTCCATCCGCCCCGTGGACACCTCCGCCCACTGCAGCACCTGACGCAGCTTCAGGAGGAAGGCCCGGGCCTCTTGAGGCGAGCGCAGGTCCGGGTAGGTGACGATCTCCATGAGCGGCACCCCGGAGCGGTTGTAGTCCACCCAGCTCACCGCGCCGCCTTCGGGGTGTACGAGCTTGCCGGTGTCCTCCTCCAGGTGCACCCGCCGGATCCCGACCCGCCGCCGTACGCCGTCCACCTCGACCTCCAGGAAGCCGTCGGTGGCCAAAGGCGGGTGTTCCAGGTACTGGTACTGAGAGATCTGGTAGTTCTTGGGGAGGTCGGGGTAGTAGTAGTTCTTCCGGTGGAACTGGGAGGTGCGGTGCACGGTGCAGTTCAGGACCAGGGCAGCCCGCAGGCCCAGCTCCACCGCCCGGCGGTTGAGGACCGGCAGGGAGCCCGGTAGGCCCAGGCACACCGGGCAGGTCTGGGTGTTGGGGGGCGCCCCGAAGCGCGTGCTGCACCCGCAGAACATCTTGGACTGCGTGAGCAGCTGCACGTGGATCTCCAGCCCGATGACCGTCTCGTAGTCCATGGCGTCAGCGTTGCCACACCGGGGCGCGCCTCCGGTGCCAGTCGGTGGCCTGCTCGTACGCGTACGCCACCCGCAGGAGCGTGGCCTCGTCAAACGGGCGGCCCACCAGCTGCAGCCCCACGGGCAGGCCGTCTGCGAACCCACACGGCACCGACACCCCCGGCAGGCCCGCCAGGTTTACCGGGATGGTGTACACGTCCGCCAGGTACATCTGCAGGGGGTCCGCGGTCCTCTCCCCCAGGCGGAACCCTGCCACGGGCGAGGTGGGCGTGGCCAGTACGTCCACCCGTTGGAAGCACCGGTCGAAATCCCGCCGCACCAGGGTGCGCACCTGCTGGGCCTTCTTGTAGAAACCCTCGTAGTAGCCCGCGGACAGCGCGAAGGTTCCCAGCATGATCCGGCGCTTCACTTCCGGGCCAAAACCCTCGGCCCGCGTGCGCGCGTACAGGGTGTACAGGTCCTCCGCCCGCCGGGTCCGGAAGCCGTAGGCCACCCCGTCGTAGCGAGCGAGGTTGCTGCTCGCCTCCGCGCACGCGATGAGGTAGTAGGTGGGCAGCGCGTACTCCAGGGTTGGGAGGGCCACCTCTTCCACCGCGGCGCCCAGGGACTCCAGCACCCGGACTGCGGCCAACACCGCTTCCCGGACCTGCGGGTCTAGCCCCTCCCCAAAGAACTCGCTCGGAAGGCCCACCCGCAGCCCGCGCACGCCTCCCTCCAGGGAGGCCAGGAAGTCGGGCACGGGGAGCTCCACGGAGGTGGAGTCCTGAGGATCCCTGCCGCTGATGGTCTGCAGCACGAGCGCGCAGTCCCGCACGTCCAGGGTCATGGGCCCGATCTGGTCCAGGGAGGAGGCAAAGGCCACGAGGCCGTAGCGCGACACGCGGCCGTAGGTGGGCTTCAACCCCACGATGCCGCACAGCGACGCCGGCTGCCGGATCGACCCGCCGGTGTCCGAGCCCAGAGCCGCCACCGCTTCCCCCGCCGCCACCGCAGCCGCCGACCCACCGCTGCTGCCGCCCGGCACGTGCTCCAGGCTCCACGGGTTGCGGGTGGGGAAGAACGCCGAGTTCTCTGTGGACGAGCCCATGGCGAACTCGTCCAGGTTGGTCTTGCCCAGCACCACCGCCCCGGCCTCCCGCAGCCTCCGCACCGCGGTGGCGTCGTAGGGCGGTACGAAAGGCTCGAGGATGCGCGACCCGCACGTGGTCCGCACCCCGCGGGTGCAGAGGTTGTCCTTGAGAGCCACGGGCATCCCGCCCAGCGGCGGGAGCGGCTCGCCGGACGCCAGACGGCGGTCCAGGGCCTCCGCTTCCTGGCGTGCGTGCTCGGCGGTCAGGGTGAGGTAGGCGCGCACGGAACCGTCCCGGGCCGCGATGGCGTCCAGGTACGCCTCCACCAGCTCCCTGCACGACACGTCCCGTCCCAGGCGGGGCCGCACCTCGTGGTAGGGAACGCCCACAAGCTCGCTCACGCCTCCGCCTCCAGCACCCGCGGGACCACCACGTAGCCCCCCTGAGACTCCGGCGACATGGCCACCACGTCTTCCACCGGGAGGGACGGCGTCACCGCGTCCTCGCGGAAGACGTTGGTCACGGGGATGGCGTGGGAGGTGGGCTCCACCCCTTCCGTGGGCAAGCGGTCCAGACGCGCGAAGTACTCCAGGATGCTACTCAGCTGGGCGGAAAACGCCTCCCGCTCCTGCTCCGTCAGCTCGAGCCGGCTCAGCCGCGCCACCCGCTCCACCACCTCGGGCGTGATCCGCATGCGATCCCCTCCGGACCCACGGTATCCTAGCACGCCCGCCGGACGGCCGGGCAAGGCGCACGGGGCGGTGGGCGGCGTCTACGAGGCGGTCTCTGCGAAGTGCTCCCGCAGCGCCCGCTCCACCTCGGGGACGATGGCGTCCCAGTCCGCCTCGGGTTGCCGGGTGACGGTGACGAAGTCGTTGAGCAGGAACACCATGCGCACCCCGGGGATCTGCAGCAGACGTCGCGCGAGCGGCGAGGCGGCGGCCTGCTCCAGCGATGTGTACGTCTCGCTGCGTCCCTGGGTGACCCTGCGGTCCAGAGTGAACTTCATCGCGTGCACGTTGGGTGTGGGCTGGACTTCGATCCGCACGGACTCCCTCCCTCACGCGAGCCCCCGCAGGGCCCGGCGTCCTCCCGCCGCCAACTCCCTGCGGGTCTTGCGCACCGACGACGGCGGGATCCCCACCTCCTCCCGGTATTTGGCCGCGGTGCGCCGCGCGATGGGCATCCCTTCCCGACGGAGGCGCAGGGCGATCTCCCGATCCGTAAGCGGCTCGTCGGGATCCTCCTGTCGGATCATCTGGCGGATGCGCTCCTTCACGGGCAGGGAGGCGTCGAAGAACACCTCGCAGGACACCACGCGGCCGCTGGGGAGCAGCACGTACTTGCCGTCCAACGCCCGGCTCACCGTGGACTCGCTCAGGCCCACCCGGGCGGCCACCTGGGCCATGGTGAGGGGCTTCAGGTGGCTGGGGCCGTGGTCGAGGAAGTCGCGCTGAACCTCCGCGATGGCTTCCAGGATGACCCGCAGGGTCCAGCTCCGCCGCTTCACCGTCTCGATGAACAGCTTGGCCCGGGTGACGTACTCGTAGATGTGCTGGGCCGCATTGGGGGCGAACTCCCCGGGGGCCTTCCGGGCCCGCAGGTACAGCTCGCGGTACAGCTCGTTCACCCGCAGGCCCATGGTGGGTGAGCCCACCACCTCCACCGCGTAGCCCCGGGGGGTGCGGACGATGGCGGCGTCGGGCCGGGGCACCTCCTGCGGCCGCAGCCGCCCTCCTCCGCTCCGTTCCACCTCGTAGCGGTCTGCGGGGTACGGGTAGAGGTTGCGGCGGATGTACTCGTGGCAGTCCCGGACGTCCTGAGTGGTGGTCCCCAGCCGTTGCGCGATCTTGCCGTACTGGCCCCGCCCCAGTTCGGGCAGGAGGCCTTCGGTGACCACTCTCTGAGCCAGGGCGTTCCGGGCCGAGGGCTCCAACGCCCGCAGCTGGATCAGCAGGCACTCCTCCACGCTGCGGGCGGCGACCCCCGCCGGGTCGAACCCCTGCAGTAGCGTGAGCACCTCCTCCGCCACCCGCACGCTCAGCCGGAACCGGGCGGCGGCCTCCTGCAGGTCGCAGGCGAGATAACCGCGCTCGTCCACGCAGCCCACCAGGTACTCTGCCAGCTTCTGCCGCCTGCCCCGCAAATTCTGCGCCGCGAGCTGGAGCAGGAGGAACTCGTGCAGGGACACCTCCGCGCTCACGTGCGCCACGGGGTCGAAGCCTTCGTCCGGGCTCTGTCGCGCGGGTTCGAACGGTTCATCGAGGGCCTCCCCACGGGCGTACCCGCAGCTGGCGCACACGGTACCGTTCATCTCCGCCCCGCACCGAGCGCAGAACACCTCGTCGCGCTCCAGGGCCGGGTTGCTGTTGAGTTCCTCTTCGATCCGGGCCTCCAGCTCCTGCAGGGGCAGCACCAACACGGCACTGACCGCCATAAGCTTGGGCACCATCCGCTGCTGGGGCAGCGGGGCGACGTCCAGACTGGGACGAATCTCCAAGTCCTCCCCCGTCACGGGGTTGAGCCGCCCACGGCCGTGGGGGGCGCCACCCCGTGCTGCTCCAGCCGGCGGCGCAGCTGGGCTACGGACACCCCCAGCACCTTCGCCGCCTCCTCCAGGTTCCACTCGGTGTGTTGCAGCACCCGCACGATGTGCTGCCGCTCAACCTCCGCCAGGGTGGGCAGCCGCTCCTCGCCCGGCTCGCCGCCCAGCCCGCCCAACCACAGGTCCTCGGCCCAGATCTCGGAGGTCCGGGACAGGATGACCGCGCGTTCCACCGCGAACTCCAGCTCCCGCACGTTGCCGGGCCAGGGGTAGCGTCGCATCTTCCGCACTGCTTGAGCTGTGAAGCCCGTCACCGGCTTCCCGTACTTCTGCCGGTACTTCTCGAGGAAGTGCTGGGCGAGCAGGGGGATGTCCTCCACCCGCTCCCGCAGCGGCGGCAGTTCGATGGGGACCACGCTGAGGCGGTAGAACAGGTCCTCGCGGAAGCGGCCTTCGCGGATGGCCTGCCGCAGGTCTTTGTTGGTGGCCGCGATGACCCGCACGTCCACCCGCACGGGCTTGTTCCCCCCCACCCGCTCGAAGGTACGCTCCTGCAGCACCCGGAGCAGCTTCACCTGCATGGCAGGACTCATGTCGCCCACTTCGTCCAGGAAGATGGTGCCGCCGTCTGCGGCCTCAAACTTCCCCACGCGGCTCGCCACGGCGCTCGTGAAGGCCCCCTTCTCGTGTCCGAACAACTCCGTCTCCAGAAGCGTCTCGGGGATGGCGCCGCAGTTGATGGCCACGAAGGGCCCCTGCGCCCGGGGGCTCTGGTAGTGGATGGATCGCGCCAGGATCTCCTTGCCCGTGCCCGTTTCTCCGTAGATGAGGACTGTGGCGTCCGTGGGGGCCACGGCGGCGGCCACCCGCAGCACCTCCTGCATTTTGGGGGAGGAGCCCACGATCCCCTCGAACTTGAACCGCGCCCGCAGCTCCTCGTGCAGCTTGCGGTTTTCCTCCCGGAGCTGCTCGTGCTCCAGGGCGCGGCGGATCTTCACCACCAGCTCGTCCTTCTTGAAGGGCTTGGAGATGTAGTCGAAGGCACCGTGCCGCATGGCCTCCACGGCCATCTCCAGGGTCCCGTAGCCGGTGATGATCATCACCACGGCACCGGGATCCTCCCGCCGGAGCTCTCGCAGGACCTCCATGCCATCCTTCTCCGGGATCCGCACGTCTAAGAGGACCAGGTCAAACTCCCCGGAGCTGGCCTTGCGCAGGCCGGTGGCGCCGTCGGAGGCGGTCTCCACCTCGAACCCCTCCTGACGCAGGATCTGGCTCAAGAGTTTCCGGATGTTCTCCTCGTCGTCCACCACGAGGACCCTTCGACCGGCCAACCCTCTGTCCCCCGATCCGAGGATGTGCGTTTCTTTATATTTTCGGCCACCGACGGACGAACTCCTGTCCGGCTGATGCGAACATGCGTCCGCTACCGTCTGGCGCCAGGGGTGGTCTGCTCCCGTGCGGTCAATGGAGCCGTGCCGCCTCGCCCACCGTTGGCATCTCCGTGGCCCAGCTCGCCACGCGCGCGAATTGCAGCAGCGGGGGCAGATACGTGCGGAGGAGGACCAGGGCCCGCTCGGGGCTTGCCACAGACTCCGCGGTGAGCAGGTTCCAGCGGGTCTCCACGAGCGCCGCCATCCACAGGGCGTGTTCGGTGGTCAGCAGCCCCAGGTCCGCGAGCGGCAGGAACACCTGCCAGCGGCGCATCGGCCGCTCCACCTCGTAGGTGCTGAGCATGGCCTTCGCGATGCCGGTGGCGGCACCCGCTCCGTTGCTGAACCACCCCACCACCTGGTTCACCCGCTCGGGATCCTTCCCTGTCTCCTCCACGTCCCTCGTACCCACCTCCACCACCGCCACCGAGGCCAACAGACGGCCCAGCCTCCAGCCCACCCGCAGCGGGTCCAGCATCCGCAGGGGCTGCCCCGGCCTCGGCCGGAAGTCCGGCACGCCGTCGCCCAACCGACGCGCCTGGACCAGGACCTCCCGCGCCTCCTCCAGCAACCGGTCCCGCGCGGCCTCGATCTTCGCGTGACATGCGCGGAGGAACCGAGCGTGCGCCTCCCGGTCGTTCTCGACCAGCAGATGGCCCCATCCGAGCATCTCGTAGACCACCGGCACCGCGTGCTGGTTCAGCACCGACGGCATCAGGACACCCTGCGCCGGGCCCAGCGGGTTCTCCTCGCCCAGGCGTTCCAGGAATGCAGAGACCTCCTCCTCGGAGGTCTCCGGAGGGAACGCGAGCCCGAGCTCGATGTCGGTGTCGGGGTAGGTGGGACCCGACGGGTAGCGCCCGTACACGTAGACCGCGCACACCTCGGGGGTGCGCGAGAAGTACGCCCGAAGCTCCTCGAAGGCTCCCATCCCGGCCCTATGCTACTGCCCCGACCCCCGGGCCGGAAGGCCGCGGCCAGCAGCCTCCTGCCATAGAGGAGATCTATCCGAACCGTAGAACCCTCCGGGCGTGGAGCTCCAAAACCTCGAGGCGTTCCTGCACGTGGCGCGAGAGCGCAGCTTCACGCGCGCGGCCGCGGCGCTGTTCTTGACCCAGCCGTCGGTCACCGCCCGCATCCAGGCCCTTGAACAGGAGATCGGACGACCGCTGTTCGAGCGGAGGGGGCGGACGGTTCGACTCACCGAGGCCGGCGAGGCCTTCCTGCCCTACGCCCAGCGGGCCCTGGAGCTCGTCCAGGAAGGAGCTCAGGCAGCCCGGGAGGCCGAAGGCCGCGGCACGGTCCTCGTGGGGGCCACGGTCTCCGCGGCCACCGCGCTGCTGCCCGACCTGTTAGAGACCTTCCGCCGCGACCACCCCGGCGCGCGGGTGGTGGTGCGGTACGGACACTCCAACGAGGTCATGGAGATGCTGCGGGACGGGCTCGCGGACGTGGGCTTCGTGGTGCGGCCCTTGCACGAGCCCCTGGTGACCGTGGAGCCGCTCGTGACCGACGACATCGTCCTCATCACCCCCACCCACCACCCCCTGGCCTCGCGTCGGCGGCTGTCGCCCCGGGACCTGGTGGGGCACACCCTGATCTCCATGCAGTGGGGTGAGGGGTTTGAGGAGTTCGAGCGGTGGTTGCAAGAGGAGCTCGGGGTGCGTTCCGCCATTGAAGTGGACGGGATCCCGCTCGGCGTCATCCTGGTATCCAGGGGAATGGGCGTGGGGTTCGCACCTCACCGGTCCGTGGCCCCCTACGTGCGGGCGGGGATGGTGCGGGTGCGCACCGTCCGGGACCTGCCCACCCCGCACCGCGAGGTTTTCCTGGCCTTGCGCCGGGCCGGGCGGCTCTCGGCGACAACTCACGCCTTTGTGGATCTGGTCCGCCGCACGTTCCGTCGACCGGCAGAGGCTGGCACGCCGGAGTCTTCCGCTACAGGATCCGCTTCCCCAGGGCCGAGGCGATGAGGCCCACCGCCAGCCGTCCCGTCACGTTGTGCACGTCCAGGATGGGGTTCACCTCCACCGCCTCCAGGGAAGCCAGTAGACCGCTGTCCGCCACGAGCTCCATGGCCAGGTGCGCCTCGCGATAGGAGAGGCCTCCGGGTGAAGGCGTGCCCACCCCGGGTGCGTGTGCAGGGTCTACCGCGTCCAGGTCCAGGCTCACGTGCACCGGCGCCCGTCCTTCGCCGGTGGCCACTTCCAGGGCGCGCTCAACCACCTCCGCAACCCCGTAGCGGTCCACCTCCTTCATGGTGAACACCGCCGCTCCAGACGCGCGCAGCGCCTCTCGCTCGCCGGGGTCCAGCTCCCGAACGCCCACCAGGGCGCAGCGCTCGGGCCGCAGCTTCGGCGCGATCCCGCCCACGCCCACCAGGGCCGGGTGCCCCAGCCCCACCAGCGCGGCCAGCACCATCCCGTGCACGTTCCCGGAGGGCGAGGTCTCCGGGGTGTTGAAGTCGCCGTGGGCGTCCACCCACAGCACGCCCACGTCCGGGTAGCGTCGCGCCACCGCGGCGACGGTGCCCAGGCTCAGGCTGTGGTCCCCCCCCAGCACCACAGGCAGGGCACCCTCCTCAAGGATCGCCCAGACCTCGCGGTCCACCTCCTCACACACCCGCACGATCGCCTCCGCATACCGCGCGGTGACATGCCCCTCGCTCAGGCGCTCGACCACCGGGAAGCTCACGTTGCCGTGGTCGGCGACCTCGTACCCCAGCCCGGCCAGCTCTGCCTGCAGCTGCGCGTAGCGGATGGCGCTTGGGCCCATGTCCGTTCCCCGGCGGTTGGAGCCCAGGTCGAGCGGCACGCCCAGCAGACCCACCCGCTTCACGGCCGGTCGTCGCGGACCCAGCCCGCCTCCTCCGACCACCGCCATCCCCCCGGCCTCTCGGGCTGCGCCACCGCCTGTTGCACCGGTCGCGTTCCGCGGCGCAACAGTTGCGCGGCGGCCACAAGACCTGCGGCCACCACACCCGCCACATCCAGCAGCGGCTGGTGCACCACCATCACCACCGCGGACGCCACCAGCAGCACGCGCTCCACCGGGTGGGCGTGTCCAAAGAAGTACCCGCTCACCCCTGCGGACAGGAACACG
>JBEQAH010000023.1:0-13810 GCA_041640435.1 bacterium
CTCCGCCCCAGACCTGGAGCGTCTGGTCCCCATGCGGGACGCCATCGAGGCAGTGCGCTCGGGGTTCCTGAGCCTGGCCTCCGGGCGGGCCCGCGTCCCTCTGCGGGTCCAACTGGAGACCCCGTCCGGAGTGATGTTGTGGATGCCCGCCGCGGTGGAGGGGCATGGCTTCGGGGTCAAGTCGGTGGCGGTATTCCCGGAAAACCCCAGCCGGGGCCTTCCGACCATCCACGCGGCCTTCCTGCTGCAAGATCTAGACACGGGCCGTCCCGTGGGGCTGGTGGAGGGAGCGTGCCTGACCGCCCTACGCACCGGTGCGGCCACGGGTCTAGCGACCGAGCTGCTGGCCCGCAAGGATGCGCGCATCGTGGCGCTGCTGGGCTGCGGAGCCCAGGCCGGCCGTCAGCTGGAGGCGGTGTGTGTGGTGCGGGACGTGACGCAGGTGCGGGTGTACAGCCCCACCCCGGGGCGCCGTGAGGCGTTCGCCGCCTGGGCGCGGGAGCAGCCCTGGGTTCGGGGTGCGTCGGTATTCGCGGCGCCGTCCCCTTCCGCGGCCGTGCGCGGGGCGGACGTGGTGGTGACCGCCACCACGAGCCGCACCCCCGTGTTCTCCGCCGACGACCTGAGCCCGGGGGCGCACGTGAACGCCATCGGAGCCTTCACCCCGCGGATGCGGGAGGTCCCCTCGGACGTGGTGCGCTCCGCCCGGGTGGTGGTGGACAGCCTGGAGGCAGCCCGCGCGGAGGCCGGCGACCTGATCCTGGCGGAGCAGGAGGGCGCGTTTCAGTGGGAGCGAGCCGTCGAGCTGGGTGGGCTCGCTGCGGACCCCTCCCTCGGTCGCCGCTCGCCGGACGAGATCACCCTGTTCAAGTCTGTGGGACTCGCGGTGCAGGACGTGGTCGTGGCGGCCCTGGCCCTGCATCGGGCCAAAGAGCAGGGTGTCGGGGCGGAGGTGCCGTGGGCGTAAACGCCGGCCCAAGGGGGCTGTGGGACCGCATCCGGGAGGGCCTCGGCCGCACCCGGCGGGCGCTCAGCGCGCACTTAGGGGACGCCTTCGCAAGGCCTCCCGATGACGCTTTCTTCGACCGGTTGGAGGAAGCGTTGCTGGCCGCAGACGTGGGCGCGGAGGTGGCCGGCGAGGTAGCTACCGAACTCCGCCGCCGCGCGCTGGCCGGCGTGCGGCGGCCAGAGGAGCTGCGCCGGTCCCTGCGAGAGGTGCTGCTCGGCTACCTCCCACCCGCCGCACCCCTGCAACTGGAACCCCCTCCCGCGGTGGTTCTCATCCTGGGCGTGAACGGATCCGGCAAGACCACCACCGCCGGCAAGCTGGCGTACCTGCTCAGCCGCCGGGGCAAGCGGGTCCTCCTCGCCGCGGCGGACACCTTCCGCGCTGCGGCCATCGAGCAGCTGGAGGTGTGGGCGGAGCGCGCGGCTGTCCCCCTCGTGCGGCACCGGGAGGGCTCGGACCCTGCCGCGGTGGTCCACGACGCCGCAGAGGCGCTGCTCGCGCGGCACGGCGATGTGCTGGTGGCGGACACCGCGGGTCGGCTGCACACCAAGGTCAACCTCATGGAGGAGCTGAAGAAGATCCGCCGCGTGCTCGAGCGCAAGATCCCCGGCGCTCTCAGGGAGTGCCTCTTGGTTCTGGACGCCACCACCGGGCAGAACGGCCTGCTGCAGGCGCGCCAGTTCCGGGAGGCGGTGGACGTCACGGGGCTCGTCCTGACCAAGCTTGACACGAGCGCCAAGGGTGGGGTGGTGCTGGGGATCGGGCGCGCCCTGGGCTTGCCGGTCAAGCTGGTGGGGACCGGCGAGGGGGTGGAGGACCTGGAACCCTTCGAGCCCGAGGCGTTCGTGGACGCCCTCCTGCCCGAGGCGTGAACTCCAGCACCTGGCGCTGGCTCGCGTGGCTGTGTGCGGCGGAGGTGGGCACCATGCTCACCTTCTCGGCCTACGCGGCGGCCCTGCCGGTGCTGCAGCGGGAGTGGGGGATGACCTCGGGTCAGGCGGGTGCCGTGTTCGCCGCCCAACAGCTTGGCTACACACTGGCGGTGGTGGTGCTGGCGAGCCTCACGGACATCTGGGGTGTGCGGCGCATCTACCTCCTGTCGGCGCTGTGGAACGGCCTCGCGAACTTAGCCTTCCCGTTCCTGGCCCGGGACTTCGCCTCCGCCTTCGGCCTGCGGTTTGTTTGCGGCGCAGGGCTTGCGGGCACGTACGTGCCGGGGATGCGGCTGGTGGTGGAGCGGTTCGGGCCACGCGGGCGGGGCGCGGCCCTCGGGCTGTACATCGCGTGCTTCAGCGTGGGCGCGGCACTCTCCCTGGCCGTGGCCGCCACGCTGCTGCCTGTGGGGTGGCGGTGGAGCTTCCTTGGGACCGCGTTGGGACCGCTGGCGGCGCTGGGGGTCGCGTGGTGGGCCGCCACCGATCCACCCAGGCGACCGCGGGCAGCTGTGCGGCCGCTCTCGGTGCTGCGGAACCGCTCAGCCATGCGGTTCGTGCTGGCCTACGCGGCGCACAACTGGGAGCTGTTCGGCATGCGCGCGTGGCTGCCGACCTTCCTGACGGCGCTGTGGACCGCTCAGGGCCTGCCCCTGACGGAGGCTGCCGCCCGGGGAGGAGCGTTCGGTTCGGTGGTGCTGCTGGCGGGTGCGGCCACCAACGCCGCAGGCGGCTGGCTTTCGGACCGTTGGGGCCGGCGCCCGACCGTGGTCAGCGCGCTGCTGGCCTCCGCCGCCACGTCGTGCGTGGTGGGCTGGACGCTTCCCTCGGGCCCGGCGGTGGTGCTCCCCCTGGTCCTCGCCTACGGCCTGCTGGTCACCGCGGAATCCAGCACGCTGTCCGCCGCGGTGGCCGAGTCGGCGGAACCCGATCTTCTCGGGACCACCATGGCTGTGCAGTCGGGCTTGGGGTTCGCGGTGACCGTGCTGTCACCCACGGTGTTTGGCTGGCTATTGGACCGGAGCGGGTGGGGCCTGGCCTTCGGCTCCCTGGGCGTGGCGGCTCTCTGCGGCGCCCTCGCGGTCGCCGCGGGGGGACGGGTCCGGGCTTGAACGAGCCCGGCGGCCGTGGTAGCTTTGCTGTAAAGGGGTGAACCTTTACAGACCATGGCCACGGACCGACTGCTGGCGGACCGCTTCCTGGTCATCCGGCTCTTTGACGCGTACGCGCGGCTGCTCACCCCGCGCCAGCAGGAGCTGGTGTCGCTGTACTTCCACGACGACCTCTCCCTGTCGGAGATCGCGGAGCGCATGGGCGTAACGCGTCAGGCGATCCACGACTGCATCCGCCGATCGCTGGCGGAGCTCTTCCGCTACGAGGAACTGCTGGGCGTGGTGCAGCGGGCCCGCGGGGAGGACCGGCGCCGCCAGGCGTTGCTGCGGGAACTGGACGCCCTGGAAGGCGAGATCCGGCGCACCGTGGAGGGCCGGGCGGCGCAGCGGCTGCTGGGCCGGGTCCGGGCCCTGCGGGACCTGGTGTGAACGCGCCCAAAAGACCCGACCACTACTTCTCCGCCAAGCCCACGTCCCCGTCCCGGCGACGCCGGGTGCGGCTTGCGGTCGGGGACCGCATTTTCGAGTTCGCCACCGACCGCGGGGTGTTCTCCTACGGCGCCGTGGACCGGGGCACGCGCCTGCTTCTGGAAGCCCTCGAGGTGCGCCCCGACGACGAGGTGCTCGACCTGGGCTGCGGCTACGGGGTGGTGGGGATCGTGGCGGCCGCGCGCGCGCCCCAGGGCCGGGCGGTCCTGGTGGACGTGAACGAGCGGGCCGTGGCGCTGAGCCGGGAGAACGCACAGCACAACCGCGTCCAGAACGTGGAAGTGCTCGCGGGCGACCTGTACGAGCCGGTGCACGGCCGGCGGTTCGACCTGGTGGCCACGAACCCGCCCATCCGGGCAGGCCGCGCCGTCCTCCGCGCTCTGGTGGAGGGCGCTCGGGAGCACCTGCGTCCGGGTGGACGCCTCTACCTGGTGGCCCGCACCGCGCAGGGCGCGCGTACCCTGGGGCGGATGGTCTCGGAGGTGTTCGGGAACGTGCAGGAAGTGGCCCGGGGAGGCGGCTACCGCGTCTACCGCGCGGTCCGGGAGGCGGACGGTGTTTGAAGCGTTGCAGGAACGGCTCGGGGCCGCGTTCCGCAAGCTCGCGGGGCGCGGGGTCGTGCGGGCGGAGGACGTAGACGCCGCCCTGCGGGAGGTGCGCGTTGCCCTCCTGGAGGCGGACGTGCACGTCCAGGTGGTGCGGGACTTCCTGGGCCGGGTGCGGGAGGCCGCCCTGGGGCAGGAGGTGTGGAAGAGCCTGAGCCCGGCCCAACAGGTGGTGCAGGTGGTCCACGCCGAGCTCACCCGGCTGCTCGGCGGGACCCGCCGGGAGCTACAGCCTGCGCCGAAGCCGCCCACGGTGGTGCTGCTGTGCGGCCTCCACGGGAGCGGGAAGACCACGCAGGCGGGCAAGCTGGCTCTGTACCTGCGCAAGCGCGGCCGCCGGCCCCTTCTGGTGGCCGCAGACCTGCAGCGGCCCGCCGCGGTGCGGCAGCTCCACGTGGTGGGCCAGCAGGCGGGGGTACCGGTGTTCAGCCGGGAGTCCACCGATCCCGTGGAGGTGGCGCGGGCCGGCGTGGAGTTCGCGCGGGAAGGAGGGTATGACTTCGTCCTGCTGGATAGCGCGGGTCGTGTGCACGTGGACCCGGACCTCCTCGCAGAGCTCCGTCGGGTGCAGGAAGTGACCCGGCCCCACCACGTGCTGCTGGTGCTGGACGCCATGACGGGCCAGGAAGCGGTGCGGGTGGCCCGGGAGTTCCACGGAGCCATCAAGCTCGACGGGGTCGTGCTGACCAAGCTGGACGGAGACGCGCGGGGCGGCGCGGCCCTTTCCGTGGCCGCGGTGACAGGCTGCCCCATCCTGTTCGTGGGCACAGGGGAAAAGCTGGACGCGCTCGAGCCCTTCCACCCGGACCGCATGGCCTCCCGCATCCTTGGCATGGGGGACGTCCTGACGCTGGTGGAGCGGGCGCAGGAGGCGGCGGACGCCCAGAAGGCTGCGGAACTGGAGCGGCGTCTGCGGCGGGCGCAGTTCACCCTGGAGGACTTCCGAGAGCAACTCCAGCAGCTGCGGCGCATGGGCCCCCTGGACGCCCTGCTGGACATGGTCCCGGGCGTGGCCGCGCTGCGGGGAAGGCGCCCCGAGGCGGAGGAGCGGGAGCTGCGCAAGATGGAAGCGATCCTGAACTCCATGACGCCCAAGGAGCGCCAGAACCCCGCCATCCTGGACGGCAGCCGCAAGCGTCGGATCGCCCGGGGGAGCGGCACCACGGTGCAGGATGTGAATCGCCTGCTGCGGCAGTTCGAGCAGACCAAACAGATGATGCGGGAGCTGGAGCGGATGGGACGGCGCGGCAAGCTGCCCTTCCCGCCCGCGTGAAGGAGACTACGCCGTAAAGACTACGCCGTAAGAGGAGGGATCATGGCGGTCAAGATCCGACTCATGCGCATGGGCCAGAAGCATCAGCCGGTGTACCGGGTTGTGGTGGCAGACTCCCGGGCGCCGCGGAACGGGCGCTCCATCGAGATCCTGGGCCACTACAACCCCCGCACGGAGCCATCCACCATCCGCATCGACGCGGAGCGGGCCATTCTGTGGCTGGACCGCGGAGCCCGGCCGTCGGACAGCGCCCGGGTGCTGCTGGAGAAGACGGGAATCCTGCAGGAGTGGCAGCGCCGGCGCGCGGCCCGTGGGAAGTCGGAGGCGTGAGCCGTGCGGGACCTCGTGGAGTACCTGCTGCGCGGGATCGTAGAGCGCCCGGACCAGGTGCGGGTCGAGGAACTGGAGGACGAGCGGGGCGCGGTGCTGCGGGTGCGGGTGGCGCCGGAGGACGTGGGCAAGGTCATCGGCCGCGGGGGGCGCATGGCCCGCGCCCTGCGGACCCTGGTGAGGGCCGCGGGCACCCGCAGCGGCCGGTCGGTGGTCTTGGAGATCGAGGACGGTCGCCCCAAGCCGGGCGAAGGCCAGTGAGGAGGTCGGGATGACGCGGATCACGCTGCTGCGGCCCGTGGTGGTGAAGGCCATCGTCACCGAGAGCTTCAAGGAGCTGTACATCCGCGAGCTGGAGGACGCCCTGAAGCGGGTGGAGGAGATGTTGGGCCAGATCGACACCCAGATCCGCCGATTGGAGCTCGAGCGGCAGGTGACTCCCCAGAGCCGCGCCGTGCGCCAGCAGCTGGAGATCGAGCGCCAGCGGCACGAGGCCATGCGGGCGGAGCTGCGGGACCGGCTGCGCGAAGCGCGGGAGCTCGTGCTGAACACGGAGTTCCCGCAGCTCACCGTGGACGCCCAGGTGGAGGTGGCGGTGGGCGACAACCTGTTCCAGAAGCTCGGCCGGACGGAAATCGTGGTCAAGGACGGCATCGTGATGGAGATCCGGGGAGGCTGAAGGGTTTGGCGGATTGGATCCGCATCGGATGGGTGGCACGGCCCCACGGGCTGCGGGGGGAAGTGCGGGTAATCCCGGACACCGACTTCCCCGACCGGCTCTACCAGTTGCAGACCGTGTGGGTTGTCCGGGGGCGGGAAGCGGAAGCTCGGGCGGTGGAATCGGTGCGCCCTTCGGGCCAGGCCTTGCTGATCAAGCTGGCAGGCACGGACGGCCGCGGGGAGGCGGAACGCCTGCGCGGCGCAGCGCTGTGCGTGCCGCGGGACCAGCGGCGGGCGCTGCCGGAAGGCACCTACTACGTCTCAGACCTGGTGGGGGCAGAGGTCCGGACGGAAGAGGGCGAGCTCGTCGGGCGCCTCGTGGACGTGCTGCGGGGCCCGGCGCACGACGTGTACGTGGTCCGCGGTCCCCGGGGGGAGGTGCTGCTGCCCGCGGTGCGGGAGGTGGTCCGGCAGGTGTCGGTGGACGAACGCCGGGTGGTGGTGCGGCTGCTCGCCGGGCTGGAGGAGGCGTGACCGGTGTCGGGGCCGCGGCTGCGGGTGGACGTGGTCACCATCTTCCCGGAGGCCTTCGCGCCCCTGCAGCTCAGCGTGCTGGGCCGGGCGCAGCGAGCGGGAATCCTGCTGCTGCGGGTGTGGAACCTCAGGGAGTTCACCACCGACCGCCACCGGACCACGGACGACTATCCCTACGGTGGCGGCCCGGGCATGGTGATGAAGGCAGAGCCGTTCTTCGCCGCCGCACGGGCCATCGCGCGGGAGGCGGGCGGGCTCGGCCGCGTGCTGCTCACCTCCCCCCAGGGCAAACTCTTCACGCAGCGCATGGCGCAGGAGCTGAGCCGCAGCAGCCACCTGGTGATCCTGTGCGGCCACTACGAAGGCGTGGACGAGCGAGTGGTGGAGGGGCTGCGGGCCGAGGAGGTCTCCATCGGCGACTACGTGCTGACGGGCGGCGAGCTGGCAGCCATGGTCATCGTGGACGCCACCGCGCGCCTGGTGCCCGGGGTGGTGGGCGACGAGGCATCGGTCCGAGAGGATTCCTTTGCGCGCGGGCTGTTGGACTACCCCCACTACACGCGTCCGGTGGAGGTGGAAGGCTTCAGGGTGCCGGAGGTGCTGCTGTCCGGCAACCACCAGGCCATCGCCCGGTGGCGGCGCAAGGAAGCCCTGCGGCGGACCGTGCGCCGGCGGCCGGACCTGCTGCGCACCGCGGAGTTGGACCCGGAGGACCGGCGGCTGCTGGAAGAGGTGCTGAGGGAGGAACAGGAGCGCGGGGACTGTGGTGTATAATGTTTCTTCGCGATCGCGGCAGGAGGACGCCATGGACAAGGTTTCCCTCGTGGAACGTGAGCAGCTGAAGACCAAGCTCCCGGAGTTCGCACCGGGTGACACCGTTCGGGTGCACTTCAAGGTGGTGGAGGGCGGCCGCGAGCGGGTACAGGCCTTCGAGGGCGTGGTGGTGGCCCGGCGGGGCGGTGGCCTGCGGGAGACGGTCACGGTGCGGCGCATCGCGCACGGCGTGGGCGTGGAACGCATCTTCCCCCTGCACTCGCCCCGGCTGGAGCGGATCGAGGTGCTGCGGCGCGGCCGCGTGCGTCGGGCCAAGCTGTACTACCTGCGGGAGAAGGTGGGCAAGGAGACCCGGATTAAGGAGCGCCGCTAGGCCCCAGCGGCCCGCGGAGAGGTTGACGGGGGACGAGGAACCGTGCTGCCGGTTTCCCTGCCGGAGCCCAGCATCCCGGTGATCATCCTGGCTGTGGCCGCGGTCCTCCTGGCCACACGGGCCCTGGTGCGGCGCGCCTACCTGTTCTCGCCCGCACTTCGCCGCTTCGTGCTGGAAACCGTGGACGCGGCGCTCTTCGCCGTGGTCCTGGCCTTCGTCATCATCACCTTCGTGGTGCAAGCCTTCTATATCCCCTCGGGGTCCATGGAGCCCACTCTCCGGGTGGGGGACCGGATCCTGGTCGCCAAATTCTACTACCGGCTGGCGCCGATCCAGCGCGGAGATGTGATCGTGTTCCGCTACCCCTTAAACCCGGGGAAGGATTTCGTGAAGCGGGTGGTGGGGCTGCCAGGGGACACCGTGGAGCTGCGGGCCGGTGTGGTGTTCGTGAACGGGTCCAGCCGACCGGACCTGACGCCAGGCCAGGGGGACGGCACCTGCGCGCAGAACTACGGTCCTCGAAAGGTGGACGCGGGTCACCTCTTCGTCATGGGGGACAACCGGTGCAACAGCGAGGACAGTCGCTTCTTCGGCCTGGTCCCTGTGCGCAACGTAGTGGGCAAAGCGGTGGTGGTGTACTGGCCTCCTCACAGGGCGGGCGTGGTGCGCTGAGCCGGAGGTCCCTGTACCGCCTGGAGCGCGCGCTCCGGCGCCACGGATACCCCGTGGTGGCAGGGGTCGACGAGGCCGGCCGCGGGCCGCTGGCGGGCCCGGTGGTGGCCGCGGCGGTGGTCCTGGACGAGCGGCCCATCCGGGGCCTGCGGGACAGCAAACAGCTGGCCCCGGCGGAACGGGAGCGCCTGGCAGAGACGATCCGGCGGCGGGCGGTGGCGTGGGCGGTGGCCGAAGCGAGCGTCGAGGAGGTCGACCGGCTCAACGTCCTGCACGCCTCCCGGCTCGCCATGCGCCGAGCCGTGGAGCGCCTGAGCGTGGCGCCCAGCGTGGTCCTGGTGGACGGCCGGTGGGGTCTTGCCCTCGCGTGCGCGCAGCGCGCGGTGGTCTCTGGCGACGCCACGGTGGCGTGCATCGCCGCCGCGTCCATCCTCGCCAAGGTCGAACGGGACCGCATCATGGTCCACCTGGACCGCCTCTACCCCGGGTACGGCTTCGCTCAGCACAAAGGGTACGCGTGCGCTTCCCACCTGGAGGCGTTGCGACGGCTGGGCCCCAGCCCGGTCCACCGCCGCTCCTTCTCCCCGATCGGCGGCATGGGGCTGGAGCTCTGGTAGCCGGCTATCCGACAAAACGCGCCCGGCGAACGTTCACCCATGGGATGCGGGTACTGGTCCGGTGGTTGGTTGGGTTCCTGCGGCGCGCCGCCCCTGCCCGCCCGCGCGGGCTGCGGGGAGTCGGAAGTGCGGCTGAGGAGGCGGCGGCGCGGGCGCTGGAGCGCGGGGGCTACAGGGTGGTGGATCGCAACGTGCGCTTCCGGTTCGGCGAGCTCGACCTGGTCTGCGAACACCGCGGGGTTTTGGTGTTCGTGGAGGTGAAGGCGCGCCGGGCACGGGAGCACGGGCACCCGCTGGAAGCCATCACCCTCGGAAAGCAGCGACAGCTGACCCGCCTGGCCGAAGCTTACCTGCAACGCTTGAGCCGAGCCCCGCCCTGCCGGTTCGACGCGGTGTCGGTTGACTTGGACTCCACCGGCAGGGCTGTGAGCGTGCAGGTGGTGCGCGACGCCTTCCAGCCCCACGGCAACCGGTGGCGGCAGGAGAGCCGCAGCCGCACGCGGGGCCGTACTATGCTGTAGGCGGGTGATCGAATGCGGGTGCAAAGGCGCGGCCACTCGGAGGCCTCTTCATGTAGCTCTTTGGGAAGTGAACTGGCCCGGCGGCTCCCGGGTTTAGTGGTCACGGACCCCCAGGAGCTGGCGCGGTACGCCGCCGATGCCCTTGTACCTGCTCGCGCCTACCGTTCCGGGTTCAGGGGAGACCTGCTCCCTGCCGCGGTGGTGCGGCCGGCCACGCCCGAGCACGTGTGCGAAGTACTTCGGTGGGCGCACGAGGAAGGGGTCCCGGTGGTGCCCTTCGGGGGAGGAAGCGGCGTGATGGGAGGGGCGACCCCGGTCCCGGGCGGGGTGACGGTGGACCTGCGCGGGCTGAACCGGGTGCGCCGCATCTCTCGGGACGACCGACGGGTGGAGGCTGAGGCTGGTGTGGTGCTCGTCCATCTGAACGAGACGCTGAGACCCCACGGGCTTTTCGTGGCGCACGACCCCTGGAGTGTCCACGTGGCCACGGTAGGCGGAGCGATTTCCACCAACGGCGCCGGGTACCGCGTGGGCGGGTACGGCCGCATGGCGGACCAGGTTCTGGGGCTGGAGGTGGTGCTGCCCGGGGGACGCCTGATCCGCACGCCCCCGGTGCCCGCCCCCGGGCCCGGTCCAGAACTGCATCGGCTGTTTTGCGGGGCGGAGGGAACTCTGGGGATCGTGACCGCCGCGACTCTGCGGGCTTGGACCGTCCCGGAAGCCGAGCGCCTGGTCGCTTTGCGGTTCGACCGGTTCGAGGAGGCGTGGGCCTGGGTGCTGGCCGCTGTGGATGTGGGCCTGCGGCCCGCGGTGTTGGACGTGGGTGAGGAGCCGGGGTCGGGTGGGCCCGCCCCGGGTGGGCTGAGGACGGAGACCGTCGTCTACGTGGGGTTCGACGGGCCCCGGGAAGTGGTGGAGGCGTGCGTGCAGCGGTGTCTGCAGATCGCCCGCGAGCATGGGGCGCAGAGGCTGCCGGACGAGGACGCGGAGGAGTTCTGGAGGGGCCGTCACCGGTCCGGGGAGGAGTTTGCCAGGCGCGTGCGCTCGCAACCGGACGCGCGCCGACGGCTCAGGTGGGGACGGCTCTTCGACTACCTGTGCGTGTCGCTGCCGGCGAGCAGCGTGCTGCAGTTCCGCAGGCTGGCCTTTGAGGAGCTGGTCCGCGCCGGGTACCGGCTGGCGGAGTTCGGTTTGTGGGGCGGGCCGGAGCTTGTCAGCGTGGCGTACGCCGACCCCACGGGCAATCCTGAGGAAGAACGGGACCGGGCGAAGCTGGCGGATGTGAGCGACACGCTCCTGCGGGCAGCGCTGCGGGTCGGTGGCGCGCTCGAGTACTGTCACGGCGCGGGGCTTAAGCTGCGCCACCTGGTCCCGGAAGCGCTGGGGGAGGGACTCCCGGTGCTGCGGGCCCTCAAGGGGGTCCTGGATCCCAGGGGCGTGCTGAACCCGGGGAAACTGCTGTAGGAAAGAGCAGGGCCGGGGGTCGCGCCCCAGCCCTGCTCGGGTCCACGATCGAGCTTAGAACTCCTCGTCCATGCCCGGGGTGGAGGGCGTCTTCTCCTTCTTCTTCTCCTTCTTCTCCACCACGAGCGCTTCCGTGGTCAGGAGCATACCCGCCACGGATGCGGCGTTCTGCAGGGCCAGGCGCACCACCTTAGTGGCGTCCACCACGCCCGCCTTGACCAGGTCCGTGAACTCCCCCCTGAGCACGTCGAGACCGAAGTTCTTGTCCTTCGCTTCCTTCACGCGCTCCACCACCAGGGAGCCTTCCATGCCCGCGTTCTCGGCGAGCTGCCGCAGGGGCTCCTCCAGGGCCCGGCGGACGATGTTGACGCCCACCGCCTCGTCGCCCTCCCCCTGGATCCTGTCCAGGGCCGGGATGCACCGGATGAGGGCCACGCCGCCACCCGGCACGATGCCCTCCTCCACCGCCGCCTTGGTGGTGTTGAGGGCATCCTCGAAGCGCATCTTGCGCTCCTTCATCTCCGTCTCGGTGGCGGCTCCCACCCGCACCTGGGCCACCCCGCCCGACAGCTTCGCCAGCCGCTCCTGCAGCTTCTCGCGGTCGTAGTCGGAGGTGGTCTCCTCGATCTCCTTCTTGATCTGGGCGATGCGGCCCTTGATGTCCTCGGGCTTGCCCTTGCCGCCGATGATGGTGGTCTCTTCCTTGGTGACCCGCACCTTCTCCGCGCGGCCGAGCATGTCCACTTCTACGCTCTCCAGCTTCACGCCGATGTCGTCGCTGATCACGCGGCCGCCCGTGAGGATGGCCATGTCCTGCAGCATGGCCTTGCGCCGGTCGCCGTAGCCCGGGGCCTTCACCGCCACGCTGTGCAGCACGCCCCGCAGCTTGTTCACCACCAGGGTGGCCAGCGCCTCGCCCTCCACGTCCTCCGCGATCACCACCAGAGGCTTCCCGAACCGGATGACCTTCTCCATGATGGGGACGATGTCCCGGGCGGCGCTGATCTTCTTCTCGGTGAGCAACAGGAAGGGTTCCTCCAGCACCGCCTCCATCTTGTCGGGGTCCGTGATGAAGTAGGGCGAGATGTAGCCGCGGTCAAACTGCATGCCCTCCACCACTTCCGTGGTGGTCTCAATCCCCTTGCTCTCCTCGATGGTGATGACCCCGTCGCGGCCCACCTTCTGCATGGCGTCCGCGATGATCTCTCCGATGCTGGGGTCGTTGGCCGCGATGCCCGCCACGTGGGCGATGTCGTCCCGACCCTCCACGGGCTGGCTCAGCTTCTTGAGCTCCTCCACCGCCGCTTCCACGGCGCGGTCGATCCCGCGCTTGAGCAGCATGGGGTTGCTGCCCGCCGCCACCATCTTCAGACCCTCGCGCACCATCGCCCAGGCGAGCACGGTGGCGGTGGTGGTGCCGTCGCCGGCCAGGTCGTTGGTCTTGCTGGCCACCTCGCGCACGAGCTGGGCGCCCAGGTTCTCGTAGGGGTCCGCCAGCTCGATCTCTTTCGCCACGGTCACCCCGTCCTTGGTGATCGTGGGGGAGCCCCACTTCTTCTCCAGGACCACGTTGCGGCCCTTGGGACCCAGGGTGACGCGCACGGCGGAGGCCACCTTCTCCACCCCGCGCTCCAGAGCCCTGCGGGCCGCTTCGTCGTAGAGCAGCAGCTTCGCCGGCATGGGATCTCGACCTCCTTCGCCTGTGGATTCCACCGATGGACACATCCATTTTAGCACTCTCCGGCTGAGAGTGCTAACCCCCCCGTGGTAGTCTGAACCCGTGACGCCGTGGGGTAGGGGAATCGATAAGCGGGCGGGTCCGGTCATGGCCGCGGTGGCGGTCGCGGCGGGCTTCCTGATGGTGGTTCAGGCCCGCAGCGCGGGCCAGGTGCGCCACCCGCCGCCGCCTGTGCGCAGGGCCGAGGAGCTCGCGGCCCTGGTGTCCCAGGCCGAGGCCAACCGGGCGTTGCTGGAGTCGGAGCTCGCACGCCTGCGGGCCCAGCTGGCGGAGTACGAACGTCTGACCGCGCAGGGGCAGGCACTGAGCGAGGCGCTGCTTGCGGAGATCCGGCACTACCGCCAGGTGCTGGGGCTGGATCCGGTTCGCGGCTCGGGCCTGGAGGTGGCGCTGGTGCCCGGAGAGCTGCCGGGGTTTCCCTTGGCAGCCGCGGTACAGGCCCTGGACCTGGCAGGACTGGTGAACGAGTTGTGGGCCTCCGGTGCCGAGGCGGTGGCGGTGAACGGCCGGCGGGTGCTCAGCCGGTCTGCCTACCGCCAGTCAGGTAACCGGGTACTGGTGGACGGGGTGCCTCTGGGACCGCCGTTCGTGGTGCAGGCCATCGGACCTGCGGACTTGATGGAGGCGGCCCTTCAGGTCCGGGGAGGGTACGTGGACGGGCTGCGGGCTGTGGGGGTCGCGGTGCGGATCCGCCGCCAGGCGCAGCT
>JBEQAH010000024.1:0-13662 GCA_041640435.1 bacterium
GCCTCCACCGCCCGGCTGAGTGCCCGCTCCGCGTCCTCGCGCCCGGCCCCCGGGAGCAGTACGCCGAACTCATCCCCGCCGCACCGACACACCACGTCCGATTCGCGCAGCGATCTCCTGAGAGCCGAGCTGGTCTCCCGGAGCAGTCGATCGCCGGCCGCGTGGCCGTAGGTGTCGTTGATCTGTTTGAGCCCCACCGCGTCCAGGTGTGCGACTGCGAGGGGCTGCCCGGACCGGCGCGCGCGGCTGAGCTCCTCTTCAAGGCGCTGCTCCATGTACCGGCGGTTGTACGCGCCGGTGAGCGAGTCTGTGATGGCCTGGTGGGCCAGCAGCGCCCGCAGGCGGGCGCTCTTGAGGATGGCGGCCACCTGGTGGCCGAACATGGTGGCCACCTCCACCGACTCCTCCCCGAAGGCCTCCGGGTCCGAGTGGCTGTCCAGGTTGAGGAACGCCTCCAGCCGGCCGTCCAGGACGATGGGGACCCCGAGGGTGACCTTCAGGCTCCCGAGCGCCCCGTGCCGGTCGATGGCGTCTGCGCCCCGCACCGGCCTCGTGGCGTCCGCCCTCCGGCGCGCCTCGTCGCCCGGCAGGATGCGGGGCTGGCCTGCCAAAAGCGCCTGTTCGTCCAGGCCGTACCACCGAAGCCGGTCGTCCTCTGTGAACCGGACCTGGCGCAGCGCGTCCAGGTTGTACCCCACCGCGGCCGCGAACACAAACTCTTCGCCCTCCCGGACCGAAAGACTGCCGCGCTCCGCGCCGGGTACCAGGCGCACCGCCTCCTGGACGATCCGCTGGAAAAGGGCCGGAAGGTCCAGCTCCGCCGCCGCCAGGGCCCGCGTCACGTGCAGGAGCTCGTCCCGCAGGGAGACGGCGCGTTCCAGGCGCTCGTACAGGGCCGCATTTTCCAGTGAGAGGGAGACGGGCACTGCCACGCTTTCAAGAAACTCCCGATCCTCCGGCGGGATCGCGTCCCGGCCGGGCGCGTGGATCACCAGCACGCCGAAGGGCTCCCCCCGACCCCGCAGCGGCACGTACACCCCGCTCAGGGTCTCGTTCAGCGATCCACCCGGCACGTAGGTCCTCGGGTCCTCGCCGAGGTCCGCCACGTAGACGGTGCGGCCCTCAGCCAGGGCCTTCCAGCTGATGCCCCTGCCGCGCGGCACGCGCGTGGCCGGGTAGCGGGCGGAGACGCCCGCGTGCGCCACACCCACCAGCGTGTCCTTCGACCGGTTCAGCAAAAGGATGGCGATGCCTGCAAACCCGCCCTCCCGGCACAGCGTCTCCGCGAGGCGCTGGGGCAGGCTCGCCCCCTCCACCAGACCCTCGTGGAGCTCCCGCACGAGCTCCAGGAGCATGCGGTGGCGGCCGTTCGTTAGCACCGCACAGTACCTCCACGACTCCTATGAGCAAGTGGGGTGCCCTTCGCCAACCTGCACCGGCACGCGCCTGTGAACCGCTACGGCGGCCGTCGAGACCGCACAGGTGTACGCCACAAGCACGACCCCCGCTCGCCGCGCGCGGGCCGCCGCTTGCACGAGCAGCGGGTCGCAGATCGGGTCGAGGCGCAGGCACGTGGCGTCCTCCCGCTGTACAAACCACACCACCGCAGCCCGGGCCCCGTGGCGGGCGCGTCGCGCCAGGGCCATGAGGTGCCGCGCCCCACGTCTTGTCGGCGCGTCGGGGAACAGCGCTACGCCGTCCTCCACCCGGTTGCAGGACTTCACCTCCACCCACCACACCCCTCGGTCCGTACGGACGCGGAAGTCAAACCGTTCGCTGCCGGCGCGGACTTCCCGCTCCCACCCGCGCACGCCCACTACCGGCGCAAGCCCCCCGGATCGCATCGCCTGCTCCCACAGCCGGTTGGGCACGTGGCTATCGAGCCCCACCCAAACGCCCCGATGCCGCACCAGAAGGAGCTTACCCTGCGTGTGCTCCCCGGAACCGGGGTGCACCCGCACAGCCGCTCCCACCACCAAGAGCTCCTCCATGCGGCCGGAGTTCGGCAGGTGAACGATCCACGGATCCGCACCGACCCGCACCATCGCGGCGAACCGGTTCACGCGACGCACAAACCGCCCTGCGAGGAGGGGCCTGGGGAAGGCTACCTCTACACCCACTATTTGTCCCGGGCGACCTCCCCCAGCGCGGCCTGGGCGGCCGCGAGGCGCGCGATGGGCACCCGGTACGGCGAACACGAAACGTAATCCAGCCCGGCCTCGTGGCAGAACCGGACGCTGGAGGGTTCGCCGCCGTGCTCCCCGCAGATCCCCACTTGCAGGTCCGGACGCGTGCTGCGGCCCCGCTCGGTGCCCCAGCGCACCAGCTGGCCAACCCCCTCAGGGTCCAGAACCTGGAAGGGGTCCTCCGGCAGGAGCTTCAGGTCCAGGTACCGGGGCAGGAATCGGCCCGCGTCGTCCCGGCTGATGCCGAAGGTGAACTGGGTCAAGTCGTTGGTCCCGAAGCTGAAGAACTCCGCCACCTCCGCCACCCGGTCGGCCAGGAGCGCTGCCCGCGGCACCTCCACCATGGTGCCCACTTTGTAGTGGATGTGCTGCCCGGTGCGCTGCTGGACCTCCTCCGCCACCCTCCGGATCAACTCGGCCTGCTGGCGCAGCTCGTTGACGTCGGAGACCAGGGGGATCATCACCTCGGGTTCCACGCGCACCCCCTCCGCCTGGCAGGCCGCGGCGGCTTCGAAGATGGCCCGGGCCTGCATCTCGGTGATCTCCGGGTACAGGATCCCCAGCCGGCAGCCCCTCAGGCCCATCATGGGATTGAACTCCCGCAGCTGGGCCACCTTCTGCCGCAGGACCTCCGGGCTCACCCCGATCCGCCGGGCGGTTTCCTGGATCGCCTCCTCGTCGGGCGGCAGGAACTCGTGCAGGGGCGGGTCCAGGGTTCGGATGGTGACCGGGAAGCCGTCCATGACGCGGAAGATTTCCACGAAGTCCTGCCGCTGCAGGGGCTCGATCTTGGCCAGCGCCGCACGGCGCTCCTCGGGCGTGGTGGCCACGATCATCTCCCGCATGGCGTAAATCCGATCCCCCTCGAAGAACATGTGCTCCGTGCGGCACAGCCCGATCCCCTCGGCCCCGAACTCCCGGGCCTTGCGCGCATCCTTGGGGGTGTCCGCGTTGGCCCGCACCCCCAGCTTGCGGAAACGGTCGGCCCACTCCATGAACGTGGCGAACTCGCCCGCCAGCTGCGGTTCCCGGGTGGGCAGCGCACCCACGAACACCTCCCCGGTGCTGCCGTCCACGGTCACCCACGCCCCCTCCTCCAGCAGCCGGCCGTCGGCGGAGACCGTCCGGGCCTCCGGGTCCACCACCAAACCTTCGGCTCCCACCACGCACGGCTTGCCCATGCCGCGCGCCACCACCGCGGCGTGGGAGGTCATCCCGCCTCGCGCGGTGAGGATGGCCACGGCCGCCACCATCCCGTGGAAGTCCTCGGGGGCGGTCTCGCTGCGCACCAGCACCACCCGCTGTCCAGAAGCCGCCAGGCGCTCCGCGCGGTCCGGATCCAGGACCACTCGGCCGCTGGCCGCCCCGGGGGAGGCCGGGAGACCCCGGATGAGGTACTGGCCGTTGCGGTACGCGTGCTCCCGGGCCTGCTCGTCCACCGTGGGATGGAGCAGCTGGGCCAGCTGCTCCGGCTCCACCCGCAGCACAGCGGTGCGCTCGTCCACGAGCCCCTCCCGGACCATGTCCACCGCGATGCGCACCGCCGCGGCGCCCGTGCGCTTGCCCGTGCGGGTCTGCAACAGCCACAGCCGTCCGCGCTCCACGGTGAACTCCACGTCCTGCATGTCCCGGTAGTGCCGTTCCAGCCGCTCCGCCACCTCCACGAACTGCCGGTATACCTCCGGCATCTCCCTCTCCAGCTCCGCAAGCGGCTTGGGGGTGCGGATCCCGGCCACCACGTCCTCACCCTGCGCGTTGGGCAGGTACTCGCCGTAGATCTTCCGCTCGCCGGTGGCCGGGTTGCGGGTGAAGGCCACGCCCGTGGCCGAGTCCCAGCCCAGGTTCCCGAACACCATGGCCTGCACGTTCACCGCGGTGCCCAGGTGGTCGGGGATCCGGTGCACGCGGCGGTAGTCCACCGCGCGCCGGCCCATCCAGGAGTCGAACACCGCTGCGATGGCCCTTCGGAGCTGCTCGGACGGGTCCTGGGGGAACTCCGTGCGCGTGTGCTCTCGGATGATGGCCTTAAAGCGTTCCACCACCTCCCCCAACTCGTCGGCACTCAGGTCGGTGTCCTGCCGGCGCTGCCCCTCCCGCTCCTTGTACGCGTTGAGGACCTCTTCGAACTCCTCCCCCGGCACCCCCAACACGATGCGCCCGAACATCTGCAGAAACCGCCGGTACGCGTCGTAGGCGAATCGGCGGTCCCCCGTCATCCGGGCGAGGCCCTCCACCGTCTCGTCGTTGAGCCCCAGGTTTAGCACGGTGTCCATCATCCCGGGCATGCTGAACTTGGCGCCGGACCGGACGGACACCAACAGGGGCTCGTTGCGGTCTCCCAACCGCCTGCCAACCCTGTTTTCCACCTCCCGTAGGGCGTCCTGCACCTCCTCCCACAGACCCGGCGGGAACTGCTTACCGAGTCGGTAGTACTCGGTGCAGGCCTGGGTCGTGACGGTGAACCCGGGCGGCACGGGGACCCCGATCCGGGTCATCTCCGCCAGCCCTGCCCCCTTGCCGCCGAGCAGGTCCCGCATGCTGGCGTCCCCTTCCCAGAACATGCACACCCACTTGCGCCGCATGACGCCCCCCTGCTTGTGCTTATTTTCTTTCCCCAGTGTACGAACCGCGCCGCCGCTGCGGCTACCGCCGCGCTGCGATCGGCCAGAGCGGGATGGCCGGGAGCGATGGCACAAGAGGCAGACGCCACGTTCAAAGCCTTCAACGCAACGCACCCGGACGTGGAGATCGTGGGGAACTGGGTTGAGGGGGCGGCGTTGGGTGCGCGGCTGGCTGGAGCCGGCTTCGGCGGCGCGGTGGTCGCCCCACCTGCGCCCGCCAGATCGCGTGAAGGGCAGCCCCCTGGACGGGATCGTGCCTCGCGGCCTCGCTGGAGCCGGCGGGGGGATTCGAACCCCCGGCATGCGGATTACAAATCCGCCGCTCTACCGCTGAGCTACGCCGGCTCCCACGCGTAGCTTAGCACGCGCCCTTCACTCCCGATTGCAGTCCCCACTTGGGGTACAGCCAAGCGCAGGCCGCGGCGGGGACCACGTGCAGAGAGGCGAGACCCGCTGCAAGATCCCACGTGGCCTCGGGGAACCGCGGGCTTCCCACGAGGAGCGCATCGGGCACCCACGAGAGAACCAATGCCACCGCCGCCAGCCGGCGGAAGGTGCGCACGGGCTCGAAACTCCAGCGGGCCACCAGGGCAAAGGCCGCCGCGCCCCCACTCACCCCCACGGCGGTCCACAGCAACACCGCGGGCCGGCTGAAGGGGAGGAAGCTCGGGGGCACCGACAGTAGTTGCCACAACGCGGACCGCAACAGCTCGTTCAGAACGGCGGAACCCACTAAGGCCGCCAGCCAGGCCCGCAGAAGCCCCGGGGGGGAAATCGGGTGGCGCACGCCTCACCACCCCAGGCTCAGCGGCCACGGTTGAGGGATCGCCAGGAACATCAGCGCACTCCCCGCCAGGGCCAGGTTCTTCGTGAAGTTCACCATCTCCGCGGTGCGCTGCATGGGATCCTGGACCGTCCAGAAGTTGTGCATCCAGAAGGCCACCACGACCAGGAACACCACGAGCGCAGTCACGCCCAGGGTGGGGTACGCGCCGAACAGCACCGACAGCCCACCCACCAGGAGCAGCAGCCCTGTCAGGATCACCATGGCCCGCGGCGACGGGACCCCCTTGCTGGCCGCGTAGCCCGCCAGCATTTCCGTCCGAGCCAGGTGGTTGTACGCGTTAAAGAGGTAAAACAATCCGACCACGATGCGGCCGATCAAGAACAGTCCGTCCATCGCTTCCTCCTTTCATAATTCCAGAACTATAGAATTTCTGCGCACCCTGAATTTTGGCCTACCCCAGCTCCCACCTCCTCCAGCGGCCCAGGACCCGGGCCAGGAGCGCCCGGTTGAGCCGGAAGTAGTGGTACGGGCCGTCCTTGCGCACCCGCAGGAGCCCGCACTCCCTCAGGACGCGGAAATGGTGCGAGAGGGCCGGGGCGCTGAGGTGGAAGCGCTTCGCGAGCTCCTGGCAGGCCACCTCCTTGCGCGCGGCCAGCAGCTCCACGATGCGGTACCGGGTCGGATCCCCCAGCGCCCGGAAGACGCGGACGGCCTGTCGATCCGGCACAACCCCCTCAGGAGTTCGAAACTCGTTTAAATGTTAGCCGGCCCGAACGGAGGGCGCAACCCGCGCGGGACGGGCCGGCGGCTGCGCCGGGTCGCCCGCCCGAGGGCCAGAAGGTAGGCGTGGGCCCGCAGCAACGCCTCGGGGTCCTGCCCCAACGCCCGCTCCACCGCCAGGCGCACCACCTCGGGGTCCGGCTTGCGGACCCAGCCCAGCGCTTGCGCCACCCGCAGGATGTTGGTGTCCACGGGGAACTTCGGCCTCCGGTAGCGAAAGAGCAACACCACCGCCGCGGACTTGGGGCCGATCCCCGGCAGCTCCAGCAGCGCGCGCCACGCCTCCTCCAGGGGAGCCGACCGCATCAAGGAGGAAAAACGGCGCAGCCCCTTCCAGCGGGTCTGTACCACCTGCGCCAGGGCCACCAGCCTCGCAGCCTTCAAGCGACCCAGCCCCACTTCCCGCACCAGAGGCTCTAAGTCCTGCGGGCGCGCACGGGCGAGGGCCCCGAGGCTCCGGTAGCGCGCGAAGACCTTCCGGCTCGCGCGGTCGGTGCGGCCTCCTGTGGTCTGGTGGGAGAGAACGGTGTGGATGAGCAGCCACAGCAGCGGCGACCGGATGTGCGCCCGCAGGCGCCCGAGGAGTCGGTGGGCCTCCGGCACCTCCCGGCCGATCCGATCCAGCAGGCGCAGGAGCTCGCCGCGGGTGGGCAGGCCCACGTCAGCGCCGGGCCGGCCCCACCACCGCCACCGCGGGGTGTTGCAGGTAGCGGCGCGCGACCCGCTGGACGTCTGAGGATGTCACCCGAAAGAGAAGGTGGACCACTTCCCGGTCGAACCGGTAGCCTGCGCCCAAAAGCTCGTACCACGCGGGGTAGAAAGCCCGGCGCCGCAGGTCCTCGTGGTCCAGCAGGTGCAGACCCACGGCGCGGCTGCGGGCCCGGGCGACCTCCTCCTCCGACGGTGGCCGGGCCGCCAGATCCTCCACCTCCCGCAGCATCTCCCGCAGCGCCCGCTCCACGTTGGCGGGGTCCACGCCCGCGGCCAGGGTGAGCGCCGCAGGGCCCCGTTGGGTCGGGAATCCAGCACCCACCGCGTACGCCAGCCCCTGCCGCTCGCGCAGCGACTGAAACAGGCGAGAGGCCATGCCACCCCCGAGCAGCCCCGCCGCCACGCGCAACGGGGCCCAGTCGGGGTGTGTGACCTCTACCCCCAGGTAGCTCACCGCCACCCAAGCGGACGCGGTCTGCTGGGCCTCGAACACCTCCAGCGGCGCGCGGGGACGGCGCATCAGGGCCCGCTCCACCACGTCCAGGAACCTGACCCGGCTCGGTGGGGGCTCGGCGCGCAACGTCCGGAACGCGCGCACCACCTTCGCCACCGCGGTGGCCACGGGCAGGTCGCCCGCCACGGAAACCACCACGTTGGGAGCGGTGTAGTACGTTCGGTGGTAGCGCACCAGGTCATCGCGGCTCAAGCGCATGAGCGTCTCCGGGGTGCCGAGCAGCGGGCGGCGGTAGGGGTGTAGCTCGTACACCAGCCCGTTGGCCAGCTCCACCGCCCTCGCCTGCGGTTGCTCCCGCTGCTGGCGCAGGCGCACGAGGCTGATCTGCCGCTGAGTCTCCACGTCGTGGGGGTCAAAGCGCGGCTGCGTGAGCACCTCCACCAGCGCCTCCAGCGCCGCGTCCACGCGCTCTGCGGGTGCGAGCAGGGTCCACTCCGTGTGATCGGGACCCGTGAGCGCCCGCAGGCTGGCCCCCATGCCGTCCAGGGCATCCGCCAGGGCCTCGCCGCTGCGCCGCAGCGTGCCCTGGAGCATCACCTCGCGGGTGAGGATGGAAATCCCGGCCTGGGAAGGCTCTTCAACCCTCGGGGCTGCGCCCACCAGCACCGCCACGGCCACAAGCCCGCCTGCGGGGAGTTGCTGCGCCAGCACCCGCAAGCCGTTCGAAAGCCGCCAGTAGGTGGGTTCAGGCGGAGCCGCAGGCGCTGCCGGGGTCAGCAGGAACAGCGCCAGTGCACCGGCCAGCCACCTCACAGGCCCCTCCTCGGCCGGATGGCGACGATGGCGTAGCGGGCCGGGTCCAGGTAGCGCCGGGCCACGCGGCGCACGTCCTCCAGGGTCACGGCGTGCACGCGCTGGAGGTAGGTGCGGGCGTAGTCCAGGCTGGCCACGGTGGCCGAAAATCCCAGAGCGCCCGCGAGCCCCCGGCTCGTGTGTTGCTCCACCCGCACCTCCGCCTCTAGCACCGCCTTGGCCCGCTCAAGCTCATCCGGCCGCAACCCCTCTTCCCGCAGCCGCGCCACTTCCTCCAGGATTGCCCGTTCGGCCTCCCGCTCGTCCGAAGCACCGGTGGAGGCCACCACGGAGAACAGCGGAGGGTCCACCGCCGTGGGGAAGCTCACCGACAGGGTCTGCACCGCTCGGCGCTGGTCGCGCAAGGTCCGCACCCAGCGCGCTCCCCGGCCGCGCCCGAGGGCGTAGAGCAGCACGTCCGCCACGTAGTGGTCCGGGTTGTTCACGTCCGGGCCGATCCACCCCATGGCGAGGGTCGTCACCCGGACGTCGCGCTCTTCCACGGCCCGCCGCACCCCTGTCATCGGGGGCTCTGCGGGCGCCGCTCTCCGCCCGGCCACGGGGTGGCGCCAGCTCCCGAACAGGCGCCGCGCCAGGTCCAGGACCTCCCGGGCCCTGACCCCGCCGGCCACCACCACGGTCACGTTCGCGGGGCCGTAGTGGGCTCGGTAGAACTCCACCAGCTGGTCGCGCCGCAGCCGCCGGACGACTTCAGGAGAGCCACCCACGGGCCGGCGGTACGGGTGGACGGTGAAGGCGGTCTGGTACAACCGGAAGATCGCGCTGCGGGATGGCGTGTCCTCGATGAGGCTCAGCTCCTGCAGCACCACGGCCCGCTCCCGCTCCACCTCCTCCGGGTCGAAGGTGGAGTTGATGAGGGCATCCGCCTGGATGTCGAGCACGCGGGCAACGGCCTGCGCAGGTGCGACCACGTAGTAGTGGGTGTAGTCGTACCCCGTGGCTGCGTTGGTCCAGGCCCCCAGGCTTTCCACTTCCCGCGCGATCTCACCGGCGCGGCGGCGCCGCGTGCCCTTGAACAGCATGTGCTCCACGAGGTGGGCGGCACCGTTCAGCTCGTCCGTCTCGTCCCGGGAGCCCACCCGCACCCAGACATCCACGGTCACGGCCGGTGAGGCGGGCTGCTCGGCCACCACAACCCTCAGACCGTTGGGCAGGACCTCCTCCACCACCGACGGTGCTGGGGCGGTCAGGGCGACCGGGGCGACGAGCAGCAGGGCAACCAGGACCGCTGCGGCCTTCAGCGCACCTCGACGGGCTCCCACAGGCAAATCGCCTCCCCCTCCACCACCGCTTCGTCCCGCTGGTTCGTACAGCCTACCCGCAGGGTGATCACGGGCTTGTCGGAGCGGACCCCGGTGACCTCGGCCCACACCGTCACGGTGTCGCCCACCCGCGTCGGGCGGAGGAACCGCAGGCTACAGGACAGCAGGATGGCGCCGGGTCCGGGCAGCCGGTTGCCCAGCACCGCAGAGACGTAGGCGCCGAGCAGCATCCCGTGCGCCACCCGGTCCCCGAACCGGGACCGGCCCGCGTACTGGACGTCGGTGTGCAGCGGGTTGTAGTCGCCTGACACCCCGGCGAAGTTGACCAGGTCCGCCTCGGTCACCGTGCGCCGGAACTCGGCCCGCTGCCCCACCACGAACGGCACCCCACTCACCGCGCCGTCCATCCCGCGTCCACCGTGTAGGCCGCCCCCGTGATGCCGGCGGCCAGGTCGCTGCACAAGTACACCACCAGGTGGGCCACCTCCTCCGGCTCCAGCAACCGCCTGATGGCCGCGGGCTCCAGCATGATCCGGCGCACCACCTCCTCCTCGGAGATGCCGTGGACCCGGGCCTGGTGGGCGATCTGGCCCTCCACCAAGGGGGTCCGCACGTACGCGGGGCAGATGGCGTTCACCGTGATCCCGTAGCTCCCCACCTCCAGCGCCACGGCCCTCGTGAACCCCACCACCCCGTGCTTGGCGGCCACGTACGCGCTCTTGTACGGAGAGGCGACCAGTCCGTGAATGGAGGCCATGTTCACCACTCGGCCCCACCCCCGCGCCATCATGTGCGGGAGGGCGTACTTGGTGCACAGGAACGTGCCGGTGAGCATCACCCCCACAAGGCGGTCCCACTTCTCCTCCGGGAACTCGTGAACGGGCGAGATGAACTGCAGCCCGGCGTTGTTCACCAGGATGTCCAGCGCGCCCAGCGACTCCACCGTCCGGCTGACCATGGCGCGCACCGCCCGCGGGTCCTGGACGTCCACCGCTACGGCCAGCGCCCGGCCTCCTTCCCGCTCGAGCTCGTTGGCCACCCGGCCTGCCCCGTCAGCGTCCAAGTCCGCCACGCACACCGCCGCCCCAGCCCGCGCCAGGGCATGAGCGACCGCCCGACCGATGCCGCTCGCGGCACCGGTGACCACCGCGACCCGCCCCTGCACGCTCACCTCCAGCCCCGCCATGCGCCACCTCCGCCGCTGGGGCGCTCCAAGGCCCTATAATGGGTTTCGACGGACCACCGGAGGGTGCCTTGCTGGACCAGTACGGCCGTCCCATCCGGGACCTGCGGATCTCCCTCACCGACCGGTGCAACCTCCGGTGTGTGTACTGCATGCCGGCACAGGGGATCCGCTTCCGGCCGCCTCCCGAGCTGCTTCAGGATCACGAGGTGCTCCTCCTCACGCGGATCGCGGCCGAGCTGGGTGTCCGCAAGGTTCGACTCACCGGCGGAGAACCCACGGTCCGGCCGGGGCTGGTGGAGCTGGTACGGGGGATCGCGGCCATCCCGGGGATTGAGGACGTCGCCCTCACCACCAACGGCGTGCTGCTCGCCGGCCTGGCGCGGCCGCTGGCGAAGGCGGGGCTGCGGCGGGTCAACGTGAGCCTGGACACCCTGAACCCCGATCAGTTCCGGCACATCACTCGGGGCGGGCGGCTTGAGGACGTCCTGGAGGGGATCCGGGCCGCGGAGGAGGCAGGTCTTCGGCCTGTTAAGCTCAACACGGTGGTGGTGCGGGGGTTCAACGAGGACGCGGTGGTGCCGCTGGCCGCGCTCACCCTGGACCGGGCGTGGGAGGTGCGGTTCATCGAGATGATGCCCTTCGGGGAAGTGGCGGACTTCGCCGAGGGCAGCGTGGTGCGGACCGAGGAGACCGTACGGCGCCTGGTGGAGGCCTTCGGTCCCCTGGAGCCGGTGGACCTGTCGGGCGAGGAGCCCGCCCGCACGTACCGGATTCGGGGTGCCGCGGGCACCGTGGGGTTCATCAGCCCCCTCAGCGAGCCTTTCTGCGCCAAGTGCGGCCGGCTCCGCCTCACCGCGGACGGCAAGCTCCGGCTCTGCCTGCTCCGGGACGACGAGGAGGACCTGCTCACCCCCTTGCGGGCAGGTGCTTCCTACGAGGAGCTGCGGGAGATCTTCCGCGCCGCGGCCTACCGCCGCCCCTTCGGCCACGCGCTGGCCGAGCGCCTCATCCCCAAGCAGCGGGTGATGATCCAGATCGGCGGCTGAGTCCCGACCACTCAGACGTCCTCCGAGTCGACCCAGTCCTCCTCCGCAGGCTGGAACTGCGCGCCGCAGCGGGGGCAGGTCACCACCTCGTCGGGTTCGGTGGGGGCGAGGCGTAAGAGAGTTGCTCCGCACCGGGGGCAGGGGATCCGGATCACCCGCTAGTCGTCCTGGTCCAGGTTCTTTTCCAGCTTCCGCTTCACTCGCTGCAGGGCGTTGTCGATGGACTTCACGTGGCGCTGGAGCTCGTTGGCCATCTCCTGGTAGGACTTGCCGTCCAGGTACAGGTTGAGCACCCGGTGCTCCAGCTCGCTGAGGTTCTGGCGGATCCGCTGGCGCATCCGCACCGAGGCCTCCTGGTTGATCACCAGCTCCTCGGGGTCCGCCACCTTGAGGCCGCCGATCACGTCCAGGAGGGTTCGGTCGGAGTCGTCATCGTAGATGGGCTTGTTCAGGGAGATGTAGGAGTTCAGGGGGATGTGCTTCTGGCGGGTGGCGGTCTTGATCGCGGTGATGATCTGTCGGGTGATGCACAGCTCCGCGAACGCCCGGAAGCTGCTCAGCTTGTCCCGTCGGAAGTCCCGGATGGCCTTGTACAGGCCGATCATGCCCTCCTGGATGATGTCCTCCCGGTCGGCGCCGATGAGGAAGTAAGCCTTCGCCTTGACCCGGACGAAGTTGCGGTACTTGTGGATCAGGAACTCCGAGGCGCGATCGTCGCCGGCTTTGGCGGCCTCCACCAGGTCCTCATCCATCATCTCGGGGTACGGGGTCGCCGCCTCTTTGCGCGCAACCGCCACCGGCATCGCCTCCGGGCCGATTCGATCGCCGAAAAACTAAGCAGATTATAGAGACCGTCTATCCGCGGGTCAAGGACGCAGCGCCGGAAACCCAGCCAGGCTGCCCGTCCCCACCTTCACCGTCCGCGGCAGGGGCGGGTACAGGGATCGCGCCACCACCTCACGCCGCACCCGGACCCCTTCCTCCCACACTTCCCGGACCGTGGTGACCCGGTAGCCGGGCCTGGGCGGCAGCACCTTCACCTCCCCGCGAGGCCGGCGCGGGTCGGCGCGCACCACTTCTCCGTGGGGCGGGGGCAGGACCTGCACGTCGGTCAGCGCGAGGCGCACGACCCGCCGGGGCCGCGCAGGACCCCAGAAGCTCACGGTGAGCTGGTTTGCGGTCACCTCGGTCCACAAGAGCAGGACTGGACCGTCGTTGCGCACCTGGAGATCGATGAGCCCATAGACCACGGTTGCGTCCCGGCCCGGCGGCAGGTAGGGCACGGGCTGGGTGTGGTTGGTGCGGCTCAGGACTGCGAGGTCTGCCAGGAGCGCCGCGTTGAACAGAGTGGACGACACCTGGCACACACCCCCGCCGTCGCCCGGGACGAACTCATCCTCTATGAGCACCGGCGCCTCCCGGAAGCCGGCGGCTTTGGTGCGCGGCCCCACCACGCGGTTAAAGGACAGCACCTGCCCGGGGAGCAGCAGAAGCCCGCGGAGCCGGGCCGCGGCCAGGGCGATGTTGTGGGTGCGGTCCCGGTCAGGGGGGAAGCGGGTGGTGAACGTGGCGACGGGCTTGAGGATCCCCAGCGCCCGGAGCCGTTCTGCGGTCCAGGTCGGCTGCACGTTGCGCAACCGCAGGACCACCTCGCTCCCCCCTGACAGCAGCGCCCGGCGCACAGCCGCCCGTGCGGCCGCGGAGTCCAGTTCTACACCCACCTGCTCCGGAACCACCACCACCCGTCCCCCGGACA
>JBEQAH010000025.1:0-13220 GCA_041640435.1 bacterium
TCCGGGGGGTGCACCTGATCCGCGGACAGGGTGGTGGCCACCACCTGCACGTCGTTCCGGAACCCCTTGGGGAACAGCGGCCGGATGGGCCGGTCCATCAGGCGGGAGGTCAGGATGGCTCTCTCGCCCGGTCGCCCCTCCCGCTTGAAGAACCCGCCGGGGATCTTGCCTGCCGCGTACAGCCGTTCCTCAAAGTCACACGTGAGCGGGAAGAAGTCGACCCCTTCGCGGGGTTGCTCCGACGCGGTGGCGGTGACCAGCACCACGGTGTCCCCGTAGCGCACGGTGACCGCCCCGCCCGCCTGCTTGGCGAGCTTACCGGTTTCGATCTCCCACTCTTTACCCCCGACTTCGAACCGAACACTCTTCGCTTCGGGTACGCTCCACTGCACCTCCATGCGTTGCACCCCTCTCCTCCTCGTGTGCGCTGGGTCTCCCGAGGCGGAAGGAGGGGGTCGATCACCGAGAACCACACTCCCGCGGGAGTGTGCGTCGCGATGATCGGAGGCCCCTCGACTCCCGCCTGGTGCCCGCGCCCTACTTTCTCAGTCCGAGCCTCTCCACCACCTCGCGATACCGCTGGGGGTCCTCGCGCTGCAGGTAGCTCAGCAGCCTGCGGCGCTGGCCCACCATCTGCATCAGGCCGCGCCGGGAATGGAAATCCTTGCGGTGGACCCTCAGGTGTTCCGATAGGACGTTGATCCGCTCCGTGAGCAGCGCGATCTGGACCTCAGGGGACCCCGTGTCAGCGTCCCACCGTCGAAACTGGGCGATCTTCTGCTGCTTGACCTCTTTGGGCAGCGCCACGTCTTCCCTCCGCATAAAAGTCGCCCTTGGCCGAGGGCCCGCACCCGCCGCGCGCCTCCCAACCAGGGCCACCCTTCATGCTAGCACGCCCGTTCGGAGGGGGCAAACGCTCACCCTCCCTCAGGCGATCTGACCCCCGGCCGCTCGAGCGCCCATTGAAGGATCTCCCCCTGGCCCTCCGGCAGCGAGGGGTACGGACGTCCGTGGAAGCGGGTCCCTGGCCCTTCAGGACCTGGGGGCTCCCGAGCGGGTATCAGCTCCACGTGGAAGGGGTGCCACACCTCCAGTACCTGGGGCTGCGTCCTGGGGGGAGCCTCCCTGATGGATCGGGCGTCCTCCGGGCGGAGCCCTACGGAATTCAGCAGGCGCCAGAGCGCCGCCTGGGGCTCCTCCTCAGGCCTGAGGGACTCCTTCGGCAGCTGCGGTCGGCCCTCGCGCTCCGCGAACAGGACCTCCTGGCCCCGGGTAATGCAGGCCACCACCTCGTGTTGGTCCAGCAGCTCGCACGCCTCCTCGACCCGTCCGGCCTGCAGCAGGGAGCGGATCCGCGAGCTACTCACCCGCTCGCCCCCGTGATAGATCGGCGGGCAGAGGTGCACCTCGAACCCCAGCTCGCTGCCCATGCGGTGCAGCAGGTCCACGTCGCCCCGACGGTTGTGACCGAAGCGGAAATCCGGACCGCACACCACGGCCCCAGCGCCCAGACCGTGCACCAGGACCCCTTGCACGAACTCCTCGGGTTCCCTGCGACGCAGGGCCTCGTCGAACCGCAACACCACCGTCGCATCCAGTCCGAGGACCCCCATGCGGCGCAGGCGCTCCTGCAGAGGGAGGAGCAGGAAGGGCCCGCCTGACCCTGCGATCACCTGCTGGGGGTGCGGATGGAAGGTCACGGCCACCGCCTGCCAGCCGCGCTCCCGGGCGTGCAGGACCGCGAGGCGAAGCACCGCCCGGTGTCCGCGGTGTACGCCGTCAAACACCCCCAGGGCTACGCAGGTGGGAGGGCCACCGCGGGGGAACTCCCCGGGATCGCGGTAAACCCTCATGCCCGTGGCACCGGGCGACGGAACACCTTGAGCGGACGCAGCTTGCCCCCTTCTGCCCGGCCCAGGGCGAGCAACGACCCGTCCTCGTCCAGCACCTTCACGAGCGAGGAGGGAGGCACGCTGAGGTGCGGCGCCACTTTCCACAGCGGCACTGCCTGTCCGTTCACCACCGCGCCGCGCAGCGCACCTGCAACCTCCACCTCGGGGAGCCCCGGCAACGCCTCAGACCCGGGTGTGATGAACCGGTCCAGACTCCCTGCCGTAGCCGCCTCCGCGAGCTCCTCCAGGGTCGCGGCCTCCTCCAGGGTGTACGGGCCCACCCGCGTGCGGATCATGAAGCCCGCATGCGCCCCGCAACCCAGCCGCTCACCCACGTCGTGGCACAGTTGGCGCACGTAGGTGCCCTTGGAGCACGTGATGTCGAACAGCACCCGCGGAGGGGTGCACCGCAGCACCCGGATCTCGTACACCGTGACCTCCCGCGGCGCGCGTTCCACCTCCACGCCCTGGCGGGCGAGCTCGTACAGCCGCCGCCCCTCGTGGTGAACCGCGGACACCATGGGCGGAGTCTGCCGGATGCGTCCCACGAAGTCGCCGAGCACCTCCTGGATGCGGCCGCAGTCCCGTTCGGGCTCGCGGCGCTCCAGCACCTCGCCGTACGCGTCACCCGTATGGGTGCGGACGCCCAGCACGAGCTCCACCCGGTAGGCCTTGTCGGACTCCATGAGGAACTCGCTGAGCCGGGTGGCGGAGCCCACGCACACCACCAGCACGCCTGCAGCCCCGGGGTCTAGAGTCCCCGCGTGGCCCACCCGGCGTGTGCGGACTAGGCGGCGGACCGCGTCCACGCAGTCGTGGGAGGTCATCCCCGGAGGCTTCAAGAGGTTCAGCACACCGTCGGGGGCCCTCATGACCCGTCCCCCAGGAACGCGGCCGCCTCTGCGAGGGTGTCCCGTACCACGTCGTCCACAGGCCGCTGCGCGGTAAAGCCCGCGGCCGCCGCGTGCCCGCCACCCCCGAACCGCGCTGCGAGACGGTTGGCCGCCACTCCGTCCCGCGCGCGCAGGCTGACCTTCACGCGGCTCCCTTCTGCCTTGAACAGCATCGCCAGCCGCACGCCCGCGATGCTCCGCAGGGTCTCCACGATGTTCTCCGTGTCCTCCCAGCGGGCGCCCGCCTGGCGCAACAGCGCCTCGTCCACCGTGGTCCACGCCACCCGCCCGTCCCCGGACAGCTGCAGGTTGGCCAGGGCCAGCCCCAGAAGCCGCACGGCCTCCGCAGGTCGCGCCTCGTAGACCTGCTCGTAGATGCGGTCAGGCCTGGCTCCCCGCCGCATGAGTTCCGCGGCCAGCAGGAAGGTCTCAGGCCGCACCGACGCGTAGCGGAAGGATCCGGTGTCCGTGACGAGACCCGTCATCAGGCAGGTGGCCATCGCTTCATCCACCTCCACGCCCAGCGCGCCCACCAGCTCCCAAACCAGCTCGCAAACGGAGGCCGCCTGGGGATCCCGCCACACCACGTGACCGTAGCCGGTATTGTCCAGGTGGTGGTCGAGGTTCACCACCACCCGCGCGGACGACAGTGCGGACGCCAGCCGCCCGGCCCGGGAAATGTCGCTGCACTCCACGGCCACCGCCGCGTCGAAGGGACCCTCCGCGTGGTCCACCACCCGTTCCGAAAAGGGCAGGAAGCGGTATGCGGCCGGCACGCCGTCCTGGCTGGCGACGACCACGTTCACCCCGAGCCGGTCCAGGGCGAGACCCAGGGCCAGGGAGCCCCCCAGGCAGTCCCCGTCGGGGTTCTCGTGGTTCACCACCAGGACCCGACGGGCCGAGCGCAGGGCGCTAGCTGCCGCTGCCTTCACCCTCCCGCCCCCCTCGGGAGCCTTCCAGCTCCCGCAGCAGCTGTAGAACCCGGGTGCCGCGCTCGATGGAGGTGTCCAGGCGGAACTGGATCTCCGGCGTGTGGTACGTGCGCAAGCGCTTGGCCAGCTCGCTGCGCACGAACCCCACCGCGTGCTGGAGCGCCTCCATGGTGCGGGCCCGCTCCTCCTCCGACCCCAGCACGCTCACGTACACCTTGGCGTGTCGCAGGTCGCTACTGAGCTCCACTTCGGTCACGGACACGAACCCGATGCGGGGGTCCTTCGCACCCCGCTGCAGGATGTCGCTGACCTCCTCCCGGATGAACTCCCGGAGCTTCTCGACCCTCTGCGGAGACGCCATGACGGTTCACCCACCCTCGACGGCGAGCCTGGACTCCCTCAACGGAACTCCACCTCGTAGTCCACCACGTACGCCTCCCGCTCCCGCTCCAGGTAGCGCACCACCTGGGCCAGCACGCGGTCTGCGTGCCGACCGTCCCGGCTCACGCAGGCGACCCCCAGGGTCGCGCGCGTCCACACGTCGTGGTCGTCCACCTCCGACACCGACACGGGGAACTCGTTGTGCAACCTGCGCACCAGCCCGTGGACGATCCGCCGTTTCTCCTTGAGGCTGTGCGCCCCGTGCAGGCTCAACGTCACGCGCAGGGTGCCCACGACCATCCGGGCACGCTCCGGGCACACCCAAGGCAGGGGCCTAGCCGGCGGGCTGCTCCTGCAGGGCGTAGGCCTCGATCACGTCGCCTTCCTTGATGTCGTGGAAGTTCTCCAGGACCACGCCGCACTCGAACCCCGACGCCACCTCCCGCACGTCGTCCTTGAAACGCCGCAGGGACGCCAGCCGGCCCTCGTAGACCACCGCCCCGTCCCGCACCAGCCGCACCTGCGCGGATCGGGGGATGCGGCCTTCCACGACGTAACACCCCGCCACCGTGCCCACCCGGGAGATGTGGAAGATGCGCCGGACCTCCGCCCGCCCCAGAACCACCTCCGCCACCTTGGGGGCGGCCAGGCCGCGAACCAGGTTTCGCACGTCGTCCAGCGCTTCGTAGATGATCCGGTACAGGCGGATGTCCACGCCCTCCTGGTCCGCGAGACGGCGCGCTGCGGGGTCCGGTCGCACGTTGAATCCGAGTACTGTGGCCCGGGACGCCGCGGCCAGCATGACGTCCGACTCGGTGACGGCGCCCACGCCCGCGTGTAGGACGTTGATCTTGACCTCTTCGGTCTCCAGCCGCTCCAGGGCCCCCAGGATGGCCTCCAGGGAGCCGTGCACGTCCGCCTTGACCACCAACCGCAGCTCCCGGACCTCCACCAGATCCTCCAGGCTCCCCTTGCGCGCCTGGGTGAGCTCCGCGTCGCGGCGCCGCTCCCTCCGCTCCTCTGCCAGCGCCTTGGCAGCTCGCTCGTCGGCCACTACCTCCAGCAGGTCTCCGGCGGTGGGCACGTCCGACAGCCCCACCACTTCCACGGGGGTGGAGGGGACTGCCTCCTGCACGCGATGGCCGCGGTCGTTCGTCATCGCGCGGACCTTTCCGTGCACCTCGCCCACCACCACCGCGTCGCCCACCCGCAGCGTTCCCTCCTGGACCAGCACCGTGGCCACGGGGCCGCGGCCGCGATCCAGCCGGGCCTCCAGCACCGTCCCCCGGGCGGGCTTTTGGGGATCTGCCCGCAGGTCGTGTAGGTCCGCCACCAGCAGGATCATCTCCAACAGTTCGTCCAGGCCCTGGCCCGTCCGAGCGGATACCGGGACCATCACCACGTCGCCTCCCCACTCCTCCGGCACGAGCCCGAGCTCCGCCAGCTGCTGCTTGACACGCTCGGGGTTGGCTTGGGGCAGGTCCACCTTGTTGATGGCCACCACGATGGGGACCCCTGCCGCCTTCGCGTGGTTAATGGCTTCCACCGTCTGCGGCATCACCCCGTCATCGGCGGCCACCACCAGCACTGCGATGTCCGTGACCTGCGCTCCGCGTGCGCGCAGGGCGGTGAACGCCTCATGGCCCGGGGTGTCGATGAAGGTGATCCGACGGCCGCCCCGCTCCACCTGGTAAGCGCCGATATGCTGCGTGATGCCGCCGAACTCGCCTGCGGCCACGTTGGTCTGACGGATGGCGTCCAGCAACGTGGTCTTCCCATGGTCCACGTGTCCCAGCACGGTCACCACAGGCGGTCGCGGCTCCCCCTCCCTCGCCACGTCCAGCCTCCGCGCGGCCCGCGGGGCCTGGACGGCTTCGGTGACCACCCGAGCTCCCAACGCCTCCGCCACCGTCCGGGCGGTCTCCAGGGGGATCTGCTGGTTGACCCCTGCCAGGATCCCGACCTCGATCAGCTTGCGGACTACGTCCGCCGCGGGCAGGCCGAGCCGCTGGGCGAGTTCCCCCACCGTCAGCGAGCCCTCCAACCGCACCTCCGCTGCCACGGTGGGCGCGGCGGCCGGAGCCTCGGGTGCCTTGACCGCCGTCTGGCGGATCCTGGGTGAAGGTGGGGGCGGCGGAGGTTTCCGCACCTGGCGCAGCGACGGCGGGGGGGGTGGTGGAGCCTTGCGCGGCTCGGGCCGCGGTTGGCTCACCTTCTTTAAGACCTCCGGGGAGATGGTGACCGCCGGCTCCGCGTGCCGCTCGGGCAGAGGTACACTGGACGGCTTTGGTGGCTCAGGCGCCGGCTGCGGCTCGGGCGGGGGGGGCGGTGCAGGAGGACTCACGGCCCTGCGGGCCGCCTCCTCGGCCAGCCGGGCGGCTTCCTCCGCGGCCTTGCGGGCGGCTTCCGCCGCCAGCCGCTCCTGCTCCTCGCGCTCCCGGGCCACGTCCTCCGCGCGCTTGATGATGCGCCGCTTGGGTCCTACAGGCTCTGGAGGAGGAGGGGGTGCGGCCACCTTCTTCGGCTTGACAGGCGTCTTGGGCCGGGAACCACCATCGAGGGGCAAGTTCGGGTGCTGCTCGCGCAGGGCGCGCAGGGCAGCTTCCGGAACCGCCACCTGAGGGTTCGGCTTGACCTCGTGGCCCATGGCGACAAGGCGCTCCGCAGCCTCCTTGGTGCTGATGCCCAGGGCCTTTGCCAACTCGTGCAGTCGCATCCCAGCCTCCTACGGCCGCCCGACCCCGCCCGCTGCCTGAGCAGCCCGCCGGCGGACCTCCTGCTCGAGCTCCGCCAGCACCGCCTCCGGGATCTCCACCTCCAGCGCCCGTTCAAGCCTGCGGCCCTTCCGCGCCGCCTCCAGGCATTCCAGGCGGGGCTCCACGTACGCTCCCCGCCCGCTCAGCTTCGCGCTGCGCGTGGTGTCCACCTTGACTTCACCGTGGGGCGTGCGCACCACGCGCACCATCTCCATCTTGGGCCGCATGGCCCCACAGCCCACGCACATCCGCAGCGGTACCTTGCGGACCTTGGGCACCTCTGCTCCTCAACGCTCCGCCACCGGCTCGGAAGGGCTCCCGGCTCCCTCCGAAGGCTTCGCCTCGCCGTCCGGCGCCGCTGTGAACTGTGCCATCTCCTCGGGAGTCAGGTCTACGAACAATTTCGCGGCCTCCTGCTCCCGGACCTGGCGCTCGCTCTTGATGTCGATGCGCCAGCCCGTGAGCTTGGCCGCAAGCCGCGCGTTCTGCCCTTCCCGGCCGATGGCGAGCGACAGCTGATTGTCAGGCACCACGACCCGGGCGGTCTTGGTCTCCTCGTCAATCTCTACCCGCACCACCTTCGCGGGCTGCAGGGCCGAGGCCACGAACTGCGCAGGGTCGGGGCTCCACGGCACGATGTCCACCTTCTCCCCCCGCAACTCGTCCACCACCGCCTGCACCCGGGACCCCTTGGGGCCGACGCAGGCGCCCACCGGGTCCACGTTGCGGTCCCGGGAGTACACCGCGATCTTCGTCCGCGCCCCGGGCTCCCGGGCCACGTTCTGGATCACGACGATCCCCTCCCGGATCTCCGGGACCTCCTGCTCGAACAGAGCGCGCACAAGCCCGGGGTGGGCCCGGGATACATGGATCTGAGGACCGCGGGGGGCGTCACGGACTTCCATGACGTACACCTTGATCCGCTCTCCCTGCCGATAGGACTCCCGGGGGATCTGCTCCGTCTTGCTCAGGACCCCCTCCACACGGCGGCCCAGATCCACGTACACGTTGCCCTTCTCCACGCGCTGGACCTGTCCAGTGACCACCTGCTTCTCGCGCTCTTCGAACTCCCGCTTCACCATCTCCCGCTCCGCCTCGCGGATCCGCTGGACCACCACCTGCTTGGCGGCCTGCGCCGCGATGCGGCCGAACTCCTTGGGGGTGATCTCCTCCTCCACCACGTCCCCCACCTCCGCGGTGGGGTCCTCTTTGCGCATCTCCTCCAGGGAGAGTTCGGTGGCCGGGTCCTGGACCCGTTCCACCACGGTCTTCACGCTGAACACCCGGACCTCGCCGGTCTTGGGATCCACCTCCACCCGTACGTTCTGCCCGGTGCCGCCGAAGTTCTTCTTGTATGCGGACACCAGGGCGGACTCCACCGCCTCCAGGAGCACGGCCTTCGAGATGCCCCGCTCCTCCTCCAGCTGTTCCAGCGCGCGAATCAGCTCTCCGTTCATCCGTCCACCTCTCCCCGCCGCTTCCTGCGCAGGTCCCGGAGGATCTCCTCGGGATCGACCCGCAGCCTGGCCTGGGCCACCTCCTCCAGGGGCAACCGGAGCTCCCGCCCGTCCGGGAGATGCAACACCACACGGCCCCCGTGCAGCCCGCCCAGACGCCCAACGAATCTACGTTTCCCCTCCACCGGCCGGGCGGTCACTACCTCTGCTACGCGGCCCGTGAACCTGTCGAAGTCACCCGCCCGGCGCAGGGGGCGGTCCAGCCCCGGCGAGGCCACCTCAAGCGTGTACCGGTGCTCGATAGGGTCCTCCAGGTCCAGCTGGCGAGAGAGCATCTCGCTCACCCGAGCGCACTCTTCCACCCCGACCCCGCCCTCACGGTCCACCAGGACCCGCAAGACGGTGCGGGCACCTTCCCCCGCCAGCTCCACGTCCACGAGCTCCAGGCCCACCCGGTCCGTGATGGACAGGGCCAGCTCGTGGACTCGCCGGACCACGTCCTCCCGACGCACCCTGCGCTCCCCCACCGCAAAACGAAGGAGTGGGCAGGTCACCCACTCCCACGCACGCGGCAGGTTCCACGAAAATCGGGCCCTCTGCGGCCCGTCGAACGGAGTATAGCACCGCCGGGGGCGCCTCGCAACGAGGCCAGCCGCTTCAGAACGCGAACAGGCCCTCCAGCCCGGACAGATCCAGTGCGGGCTTCCCCGAAGTCGCCTCCTCCGTCGGGACCGCTACTACCTGGCCGCCCCGCAGACCCACGACGACCCCGGATCGTCCGGCGAGCAGTTCCTTCACCGCTGCCACACCCAGCCTGGTGGCGAGAACGCGGTCGAAGGCCGTGGGCGGACCCCCTCGCTGCACATGGCCCAAGACCGTCACCCGGGTCTCCACCCCTGCCCGCTCCGTGATCTCCCGTGCCACCTGGAAGGCCGAGGACGCACCCTCGGCCACAACGACGATGGTGTGCGCTTTTCCTGCCCGTTGCCGCTCCCGCACCCGCTGGGCGACCTCCTCCGGGTCGAAGGGGATCTCCGGCACGATCACGATGTCCGCGCCCGTGGCCAGGGCGGCGTGCAGGGCGAGCCACCCGCAGTCCCGGCCCATGGTCTCTACGACGAACGTGCGCTCGTGGGCAGAGGCGGTGTCCCGGATCCGGTCGATGGCCTCCACCACGGTGTTCAACGCAGTGTCCGCCCCCACCGTCCAGTCGATCCCCACAAAGTCGTTGTCGATGGTGGAAGCCACCCCGACCACCGGAAACCCCCGGCGGTGTAACGCCAGCGCACCCGCCTGGCTCCCGTTGCCGCCGATCACCACCAAGCCGTCGACCCGCCCGGCCCGGAGGGCCGACAGGCCCCGCGCCTGGCCCTCTGGGCTCTGGAACTCCGCGCTGCGGGAGCTGCGCAGTATCGTTCCGCCCTCTTCGATGATCCCACCCACCGACGCGGAGTCGAGCGGGATGAAGTCCGCGCGCATGAGGCCCTGGTAGCCGCGGCGCACGCCGACCACCTCCAGGCCGTGGTTGATCGCGGACCGCACGACGGCCCGGATGGCCGCGTTCATCCCCGGCGCGTCGCCGCCACTGGTCAGCACCGCTAGCCGCCGCATTCCTCCCGCGACCCGCAGATCGCCTCGATCTTTATATCCTACCGCCTACCGCGGGGAGCCGCAGGTCCTACCAGAGGTGTCGGAAGCGCGCCGCGAACCTCTTCTCCAGCTCCTCCCGGTGCAGGTGGTAGACGGGGCAATTGCGCAGCATGCAGACGTGCAGGGCGTGATTGCAGTAGGCGTCCTGGACCTCCCAGCAGCGCCGGTTGAGGAAAAACGTCTGACAGACGCCCTTGCGGGGGTCGTAGTGGGTCAACTCCAGCGCGGGTTCAGGACCCGCCGTCCGCTCGGGGTCCCGCAGGTATCGGACGTTCGAGGGCCGGGGGCTTTCCCCTTCGTCGGGCAGGTCGAGGGGCAGGCGACCGCCGGACAACTCCTCCGGCCTGGGGAGGACGGGCGTGGTGGGCTCGCCTCTCCCGGACTCCAGCTCATCCATCCGCTGGCGGGTCTCCTGGATCAGAGCCCTAATTCCGCGCCGCAGCTCTTCCCGCGACCTGCTCACGGGCGATCACCTCTTTCGCCAGCGCCATGTACTCCTGCGCGCCCCGGGATTGGGGCTGGTGCAGGAAGATGGGCACACCCACCATGGCAGACTCCACTAACTTGATGCTGAAGTGGATGGTGGTGGAGAACACTTTGTCGCCAAAAAACTCGTAGATCCCCCGCACGATCTCTTTGCTGATGTTGTTCCGCGCGTCGTACATAGTGGCCACCACTCCCAAGATCTCCACCGTGTGGCCCACTTCGTCCCGCACCATCTGCAGCGTACGCATGAGCTGGCGCATCCCCAGCAGCGCGTAGTAGTGGGTCTGGATGGGCACGATCACCTGGTCGCAGGCCACGAGGGCGTTCAGGGTCAGCAGGCCCAGGGACGGCGGAGTGTCCACGAGGACGAAGTCGTAGCGGTCCCGCACCGGCTGGAGCTTGCGGCGCAGTGCGTGCTCCCGGCCGATGCGGGCTACCAGCTCCAGCTCCGCGCCGGCCAGGTCGATGGAGGACGGGGCCACGGTGAGCCGGTCCACGGTGCTGGGCCGCAGCACGTTCGCCAGGGCGACCGACCCACCGTCGTCCGCCGCGGTGTCGACCAGCACGTGGTACAGGGTCTGGGGAAGTTCCGCCGGGTCGAGCCCCAGACTCACGGTGGCGTTCGCCTGCGGGTCCAGGTCCACCAGGAGCACCTCATGCCCCAGGGCCGCCAGGCAGGCCGCGAGGTTCACCGCGGTCGTGGTCTTCCCGCAGCCGCCCTTCTGGTTCACCAGGGCGATGGTTCGTCCTGCTCGCTCCATCACCGCTGGGGTTCGACCTCCCTGGAACCTTCTCCTTTGGCGACCCTGCGGGTCGCCTCCCGGGCCGCCAGCTGCAGGGCCTCTTCCCGGGTGTGGACCCGCCCCTCCAGTTGCGCGGTGTACACCACCTCCAGCACCTCCCCGAAGAGGGGCCCGGGCCGAAACCCCATGGCGATCAGGTCGTGGCCCGTCAGGAGCCGGGGTGGTCGAAGGGCCTCAGTGGGATGCTCTACAAGCCACCGTTGGATCCACTCGTACACGCTCAGGTCTCCGTGGGAGCCCACGCAGTCGGCTCGAAAGAGCTCCACCAGCTCGGGGAACCCAGGGTGGGCCGCGAGCCGCCGGCGCTTGGCCTCCCGCATGCGGGGGAAATCCTTGATCCGCATGTGCTCCCGGACCAGGAACACCACGCGCTCGACGGCGTGGTTGGAAAAGCGCAGGCGGCGCAGCACAGCCTCGGCGATGCGGGCGCCCACTTCGTCGTGCCGGGGGAAGCGCACCCTGCCTGCCACCTGCCGGGTGGCGGGCTTGCCCGCGTCGTGCAGCAGCGCGCCGAAGGCCAGGGGAGCCGAAGGGTCCTGCAACGCGTCCAGCACGCGCACGGTGTGCTCGAACACGTCCCCCTCCGGATGAAACTCCGGCGGCTGCTCGACTCCCTTCAGGGCCGCCACCTCGGGCAGCAGAGCCTCCAGCAGGCCGGAGGTGTCGAGCAGGCGGAGGCCAAGACCCCTGCGCGGGCCGGTGAACATCCGGACCAGCTCGTCCCGTACCCGCTCCGGGCTCAGCTGCACGGCGGCGGCGGCATGCCGGCGGATGGCCTCCCACGTGTCGGAGTCGATGCGAAAGCCCAGCTCGCACGCCAAGCGCACCGCCCGCAGCACCCGCAGCCGGTCCTCAGAAAACCTCAGATCCGGGTCCCCGACGGTCCGCACCACTCCAGCCCTGAGGTCCGCAAGCCCACCGACCCAGTCCAGCAGCCGCCCCTCTACGGGATCCAGGAAGAGCGCGTTCACCGTGAAGTCCCGACGGCCAGCGTCACTCGCTGCGTCCGCAAACGTCACCGAGGAAGGATGGCGGCCGTCCGCGTACGGGCCTTCGGTTCGGAAGGTGGCCACCTCCACCGGGAAGCGACCGCCCTCTGCTTCACCGGCCAGGACCTGCACCACCCCGAAAGCGGCTCCCACAGGCACCGTGCGGGCGAAGAGGGCCTGGACTTGCTCAGGTCGCGCGGAGGTCACCACGTCGTAGTCCTTCGGGACCCTGCCCAGCAGCAGATCACGGACGCAGCCGCCGGCCCAGTACGCCTCAAACCCGGCCTCCCGCAGGCGGCGCACCACCTCCAGGGCCGCCCGGGCCTTCGGGTCTGAGGCCACCAGAGCGCTGAGGGTTGTGGGGAGCTGCGTCATGGCACGGTACTCACGGGCACCTCCGAGAGCCAATTCCTGGTCGCGTCAGGGGCTGCTGCAGTCGAACAGGGTTGTTGGGGTTCTCGGGATCGACTCTCAGGTCGAACAACTGTGGAAGCTCCCGTCCGAGGGGGATGCCCGCCTCTTGCGCACCACGCCTGAACCGGGCGGTGGCTCCGGGATAGGGGATAAGGGGCCGGCCTTGAGGGTCAGAGGCCGCCTTCTTCCAGCTCCTCGAGCCGGCCGAGCAGCTCCTCGCGCCTTTCGCGGGCAGCCTCCACGCCGCGCTCGTACGCTCCCTTTACCCGCTCGGTCCCCTCCTGGAGGACTTCACGGCCGCGCTTTGCGAGCTCGCCCGCGGCCTCCCGGGCCCTCTCCGCGGCCTCGGACGCCGCAGACCGCACCCGGTCCGTGGCCTCGTGCGCTCGCTCCCGCACGCGCTCGCCCACCTCCGACGCGCGTTTGCGAATAAGCTCGCGCGTCTCACGACCAGGCCGTGGCGCGAACAGAACCCCAAGCCCGATCCCCAGGCCAACACCGACCAGTGTACCCACGACCAACCCCGTGACGAGGTTCGTGCGCTCCTCGCTCATGACCCTCCCTCCT
>JBEQAH010000026.1:0-13195 GCA_041640435.1 bacterium
GTCCGCAGGTCCACGGTGACCTGCGCTTCGCCCGCCATCACGTTGAATTGCGCGTCCCCATGCGCCGGTGCCCGCACCGTGGTGGGCGTGATCCACGGCAGGCCCAGCTGAGGGTGCGGCCCGCACCGCCGCTGCTCGGCCTCCTGGAGGCCCCTGAGGGCGAGCACGAACCGCGCCGCAGCTGGGATCGGGTTGGCGCCCGCGTACGGCATGGCGCCGTGCGCCTGTCGCCCGCGGAAGGTCGCCAGCACCCGCAGGGCGCCCTTCTGGAATAGGCAGATCTCGTTCTCCTCAGGCTCGCACACCACGGCGCCGTGGAACCCCTGAGCATACCCGGCGCGCACGAACGCCTTCACGCCCGCCATCATCCCTTCTTCGTCCACCAGGGCGGCCAAACGCACGCGACCCCGAAGCCCCCGGGCGGCGCGGCGCACCGCGTCCAGAGCCGCCACCGCGGCGGCGAGGCCACCTTTCATGTCGCAGGCCCCGCGGCCGTACAAACGGCCGCACCGCACCTCTCCCCCGAAGGGGTCGCAGGACCACGCCGCCGGATCCCCTTCGGTGACCACGTCCGTGTGGCCTTCCAGGATCAGGCCGAAGCCCTCCTCCCCTGCGTCCCAGTCCGCGATGACGTTGGGCCGGCCGGTGGCCACCTCCTGCCAGAATACCGCGAACCCCCGGCGCTCCAACTCCTCCGCTAGGAATCCCGCCACCGCCGCCTCACTCCCGCCGGCACGGACCACGCTGGGGATCCGCACCAGGCGGCGGGCCAGGGTGATCACGTCCTCAGCGTCCACCGACGCCGCAGCCCGCTGCGCGCGCTCCTCCAGAGACCACTCCATACCGCACCGGAAGTGCCCACGGGAACGTCTTGTGAGCCGCCGACACCAAACGCTTCCACGCGCGGGGCGTCCCTCCTCCCTCGGACCGAATTGCCATACAATAGAAGCCGTCGTGTCGCGGCGTGATCGCAAACCCACGGGGAGGAGGTTGAGAGGGTGCGGACCCTAGGGTTGCTGGTCGCAGTCGTACTGCTCACATCGAGTCTCGCGGGAGCTCAGGCGCCTCCCGCGAGGGGCCGCCTGACGGTGGTGATCAACGCGGAACCGCCCGTGTTGGACCCCACCGCCTCCACCTCGCAGGAGATCGCGCGGGTGCTCTACGACAACGTCCTGCAAGGCTTGGTGAAGTTCAACGCCAAGGGTGAGATCGTCCCCGCCCTGGCGGAACGCTGGACGGTATCGCCCGGAGGCCTCACGTACACCTTCCACCTCCGTCGGAACGTCACATTCCACAACGGGGCCCCCTTCACCGCGGAAGACGTTCTGTTCAAGTTCCAGCGCGCCCGCGATCCCCGCTCGGGTCACACCCACCCGGAGTACTACCGGGACATCGTTCGGGTGGAAGCACCGAACCCGTACACCGTGGTCTTCCGGCTCCGCCAGCCTGACTCCGAGTTCCTGTTCAACCTGGCCCGGCCCGACTCGGTCATCGGACCCCGCGGCCGCGTGGAGGAGCAGCGCACGCAGCCGGTGGGCACCGGCCCCTTCCGGTTCGTGGCATGGGACCGCGGGGTGGCCATCCGGCTGGAGCGCTACCCTCGCTACTACGTCCGGGGGCTGCCGCGCCTGGATCAGGTTACCTTCCGAATCCTGCCCGACCAGAACGCGCAGCTGGCGGCGCTGCGGGCAGGTGACGTGGACGTCTTGGGCTACGGGGTGGTACCTGAGAACGCCCTGGCCCTGCAGCGGGACCCGAACTTTAAGGTGGTGGTGGGGACCAGCACCACGGAGATCACCGTGGGGATGAACAACGCCCGCCCTCCCTTCGACGACCTGCGAGTGCGCCGGGCCATGCAGCACGCCGTCAACAAGGACGAGCTGATCCGGGGAGTGATGATGGGCTTCGGGACCAAGATCGGAAGCCACCGGTCCCCCAACGAGCCGTGCTACGTGGACCTCTCCAACTTCTACGCGCCGGACCCGGCGCGCGCGCGGGCGCTTTTGGCCGAGGCGGGCTACGGGCCGCACAATCCGCTGAGCTTCACCTTCACCCTGGCGGCGCCCTATCCTTACGAACGGCGCATCGGGGAGGCCATCGCCGCTCAGCTGGCCCGGGTAGGAGTCCGAGCGCAGCTGGAGGTGGTGGAGTGGGCCACGTGGTTGTCGCGGGTGTTCCGGGGCGCGGACTACCAGATGACCATCATCGGCCACTCGGAGCCCAACGACATCGAGATCTACGCAAACCCCAACTACTACTTCCGGTACAACAACCCGCGCTTTGGTAGGCTGTTGGAGCAGTACCGGCGGCTCAACGACCCCCGGCGCGCTTGTGAGCTCATGGGCCAGCTGCAGCGGATGCTCGCCGAGGACGCGGTGAACGTCTGGGTGATGAACGCCCCCTACATCGCCGCGCTCCGCAGCACGGTGAGCGGGTGGTGGACGGACCAGCCTACCCCCAGCATGAACGTCACGGAGGTGTCCGTGGCCCGCTGACCCGCGGGGTTCCCTAGCCCCGATGGCCACGTTCGTGGTGCAGCGCCTAGTGGCCGCGGCCGCGACTCTGTGGCTGGCGACGGTGCTCGTGTTCGGGGCGATGCTGCTCATCCCGGGCGACCCCGCGCAGGCCATCCTGGGACTGGAAGCCTCGCCAGAAGCCCTTCAGGCCTTGCGCGGGGAGCTTGGGCTGGACCGGCCACCCCTGGCGCGGTACGCGGAGTGGTTCCGGAGGGTGGTGCGCGGGGACCTGGGGAGGTCCATCCGCTACGGCCAGCCGGTGACGCAGCTGGTGGGTCAGCGGCTTGCGGTGACCCTGCCCCTCGTGTTCTTGAGCCTGGGGCTTGCGGCCGCCCTCGGGACGGTGTTGGGGACGCTGGCAGCCCGAAGAGCCGGAACCCGGCTGGACCTGCTGCTCAGCGGCTTCGCCTTATGCGGTGCGGTGCTGCCCTCCTTCTGGGTAGGCCTGCTGTTCGTCTTCGTGTTCTCCGTGGAGCTACGCCTGCTCCCCTCCGGCGGGTTTCCCGGTTGGGCCGACTGGAGGGCTGCGGCCGTGCACCTAGTCCTGCCCGTGGCCACGCTGTCGCTCAGCCGCGCCGCTCTTTTCACCCGCATGGTGCGCGCGAGCGTGCTCGAGGTGCTGCACCAGGACTACGTGCGAACTGCCCGGGCCAAGGGGCTGTCGGAGCCTGCGGTCTTGCTCCGCCACGCGCTGCGCAACGCGGCCATCCCCGTGGTCACCGTGCTCGGGCTGGAGTTCGCACAACTCCTCACCGCGGGCCTGGTGGTGGAGTCCGTCTTCGCGCTCCCCGGGCTGGGAACGCTGGCCCTCACGGCCATCGAGGCGCGGGACTACCCCCTGGTGCAGGGGATCGTGCTGGTGCTGGCCGCCTTCATCGTCGCCCTGAATCTCGCCACGGACGTGCTCTACGCGCGGCTGGACCCGCGGATCGCCTATGGGTAAGAGGGGTCCCTCCCCCGCCCTCCGGGTGGGCGGAGCCCTGGTGGCGGCGGTGTGCGCGGTGGCGCTCGTAAGCTTCGTGTGGCTGCCTTATGACCCGGATGCCGCGGACTTCACGGCCCGCCTCGCTCCACCCTCGCCGCGGCATCCGCTGGGCACCGACCACTTCGGCAGGGACCTGCTGAGCAGGACCATGGCCGGGGCGAGGAACGCGCTGTACGTGGGGCTGGTGGCGGTGGGGATCGCGCTGGGCGTCGGGGCCACGCTCGGTGTCGTGGCCGGCTACGCGGGCGGCTGGGTGGATCGCGTCACCAGCGGCCTGCTGGAGGCGCTGTACGCCTTCCCCGCGGTCCTCCTGGCCCTGCTGCTGGCGAGCACGTGGCGCCCGGGAGCCACCAGCTCCATGACCGCAGTGGGGATCGCTCTCGTCCCGGTGTTCGCCCGGCTCGCGCGGGCGGGCGTGCTGGCCACCAAACAGCTGCCGTACGTGGAAGCAGCCCGGGCCCTCGGCGCGGCCACGCCCCGCCTGATCTTCCGTCACGTGTTGCCAAACGTAGCCGGCCCCCTGGTGGTCCAAGCGTCCCTGGCGATGGGAGCCGCGGTGCTCATCGAGGCGGCGCTTTCCTACCTGGGTCTGGGCACGCAGCCGCCCACAGCCTCTTGGGGGCGCATGCTGCGGGAAGCGCAGTCCTTCCTGTTCTTGTCCCCCCATCCGGCCCTGTGGCCCGGGGCGGGCATCGCTGCCACGGTCCTTGGCTTCAACCTTCTCGGTGACGGCCTGCGGGACTGGCTAGACCCGCGGCGGACCGGGCCAGCCGGTTAGTGGCAAGCCGCACAGGGTGCTGTCGCGAAGCGGCGACGCACCGCACGGGAAGTCGCCTGCGGCGCGGCCAACTTTGGTTTGACACCTCCGGGGGACCCCCGTAGAATCGTGGGTGCTCCGGGCCCTTAGCTCAGGTGGTCAGAGCGCGGTCCTGATAAGACCGAGGTCCGTGGTTCGAGTCCACGAGGGCCCACCACCTTACTCCCGCGCCTCCCATTTCCCGGAAGGGTTCTCCTCGAGAAGTTCACCGCAGGAACAGGCCGGTCTGGTAGGCGCGCAGGAGCAGTGCGGCGACCGTGATGGACAGGAGCGCCACCGTGCGCGCCTCCCGAACGGGATGGACCAGGCCTCGCAGGAACCCACCCGGCCGCAGTCCAAAGGCAGCCACAGCACCGGCGACCGACAGAAGGCCGTACAGGAGGTGCAGAGAGGTCGCGGGCCGCAAGCCGCCCGCGTACAGGGCTGCACCCGAAAGGCCCTGGACCACCACAAGAGCCGAGGCTAGCCAGTAGGCGGCCCAGAGCCAGCCCGGCACCCGTCGGCGGGTGAGGTCCAGGAAGAACGCCACGAGGAACACACCACCGTGGAGCGCCACCGCCGCCCACAGAAGCGCCCGGAAGGCGTGGACCGCGCTCACGGCCCACCCCAGTTCGGGTCCAGTCGGAGTACCACCACCCCCGCAGAGGTCACCGCCGGCCCGAACCCCCGGGACAGACAGTCTGGGCGCGTGAGGATCCGGGGCGGCTGCGATGAGATGACGAGGATCCCGGCGACACACGCCGCGAGCTGGAACTTGACCCGGCACCGCGCCTCACAGCGGGATTTTACCCGAGTTAGTCTCGGTGTTGTGAAATTCGCCGACCAAACGTTCCTGAAACCGATGCGGGGAGAGCGGAGTGCTCCACTCTCCCCGCCGGCCAGATCCGGGAAGGATCGCTCAGGAGGTTTTCTCTTCGTCCTCCTCCTTCTGCTCCACCACGAGAGCCTCGGTGGTGAGCAGCAGACCCGCGATGGAGGCGGCGTTCTGCAGCGCGCTGCGCACCACCTTGGCCGGGTCCACGATGCCGGCCTTGAACATGTCCTCGTACTGACCCGTCAGCACGTTGAACCCCACGTTCGGATCCTTTTGCTGGCGGACCCGCTCCACCACGATGGAGCCCTCCAGCCCCGCGTTGATCGCCAGCTGCTTCAGCGGCTCTTCGAGGGCCCGGCGCACGATGGAGGCACCCACGCCCTCGTCGCCCTCCAGCTTGAGGGCGTCCACGGCTTCCTGAGCCCGCACCAGGGCCACCCCGCCACCCGGCACGATGCCCTCCTCCACCGCGGAGCGCGTGGCCGACAGGGCGTCCTCCACCCGGGTCTTGCGGTACTTCATCTCGGTCTCGCTGGCGGCCCCGATCCGGATCACCGCCACGCCGCCCACCAGCTTCCCCAGCCGCTCCTGCAGCTTCTCCCGGTCGTAGTCGGAGTCCGTCTCCTCGATCTGCTTGCGGATCTGCTGGATGCGCTTCTCAATCTCCTTCGGGTCGCCGGCGCCGCCGACGATGATGGTCTCCTCCTTGCGCACCCGCACCTGCTTCGCGCGCCCGAGCTGAGAGACCTCGGTGTTCTCCAGCTTCAGGCCCAGCTCTTCGCTGATGACCGTGCCCCCGGTGAGGATGGCGATGTCCTGAAGGATGGCCTTCCGCCGCTCCCCGAAGGCCGGTGCCTTTACCGCGCAGACGCTCAGGGTGCCCCGCAGTTTGTTGACCACCAGGGTGGCCAGGGCCTCGCCCTCCACGTCCTCCGCGATCACCAGCAGGGGCTTACCGGTCTGGACGGTCCGCTCCAGTACCGGCAGCAGGTCCCGCACGGAGGAGATCTTGCGGTCCGTGATCAGGAGGTAGGGTTCCTCCAGGACCGCCTCCATCTTCTCGGGGTCGGTCACGAAGTAGGGGGAGATGTAGCCCTTGTCAAACTGCATTCCCTCCACGATCTCCACCGTGGTCTCGATCCCCTTGCTCTCCTCCACGGTGATGACGCCGTCTTTCCCCACCTTGTCCATGGCGTCCGCGATGATCTTGCCGATGGAGGGGTCGTTGGCGGAGATGGTCGCCACCTGCTCGATGGCCTCCTTGGTCTCCACGGGCTTGGCGGCCTTGCGGAGGTGCTCCACCACCGCCTCCACCGCCTTGTCGATCCCGCGCTTGAGGGCCATGGGGTTGGCGCCCGCGGCCACGTTCTTCAGGCCCTCCCGGACGATGGCCTGCGCCAGGATGGTGGCGGTGGTGGTGCCGTCCCCGGCCACGTCGCTGGTCTTGGTGGCCACCTCCCGGACCAGCTGAGCGCCGGCGTTCTCGAAGGGATCGTCCAGCTCGATCTCCTTCGCCACCGTGACCCCGTCGTGGGTGATGGTGGGCGAGCCAAATTTCTTCTCCAAGACCACATTCCGGCCCTTCGGGCCCAGGGTGATCTTCACCGCGTCCGCCAGCTTGTTCACCCCGCGCTCTAGGGCGCGGCGAGCCTCTTCGTCGAACCGAAGCTCCTTGGGCATGGGCGATCCCTCCCCTCAGGCCTTGGTGGTGGCGGGCTCCCGCTCTACCACGGCCAGGATGTCGCTCTGCCGCAAGATCAGGTACTCCTCGTCACCCATCTTCACTTCAGTCCCCGCGTACTTGGCGAACAGCACGCGGTCCCCCACCTTGACGTCCATGGGCAGGCGCTTGCCGTCCTCGGTGAGGGCGCCGGGCCCCACCGCGAGGACCTCGCCGTGCTGGGGCTTCTCCTTCGCCACGTCGGGCAGCACGATGCCGCCCTTAGTGCGCTCCTCTTCCTCGAGGGGCTTAACGACCACACGATCACCGAGCGGCCTCAGGTTCATCGCGACTCCCCTCCTGTTCTCTCGGAGATTTTTCGGGATCCGGGTTAGCACTCTCGGCCCGAGAGTGCTAACCCAGCCCTTAGTGTAGGGGGAGCCTGCCCGTCCCGCAAGCCCCGGACCAGGCAAGGCGCTGCGGTCTCTGCCTGACCTGTCGGCCCCGGGGAGTTCCGCGCGCCCCGGCAGGCCTTTAACACGGCTCAGAGGCGCTGTCCAGGGGTAGGTCCGCCCAGACTCCCAGGTCCGGGCCTGCGCGCTCTCCCCGGGCCAGGCGGAAGGCTCCCACGCAGGCGATCATGGCGGCGTTGTCTGTGCACAGCCACGGGGGCGGTACGAACAGAGGAATGCCCAGGCGCTGCGCCTCCGCGGTCAAACGGTCCCGCAGCGACCGGTTCGCAGCCACGCCCCCGCCCACGAGCAGACACGCGGGCTGAAAGTCTTCGGCCGCCCGCACCACCCGCCGCGCCAGGTGTAAGACCACGGCCTGCTGGAAGCTGGCGGCGATGTCCGCTGGATCCGGCGCAGGGGAGGAGTGCAGGACGCGGAGCACGGCGGTCTTGAGCCCGCTGAAGCTGAAGTCGTACCCGTCCTCGGAGGCCAGGGGCTCGGGCATGGGGACCCGGGCGGGGTCACCCCGTTGGCTTAGGCGGTCGATCTCCGGTCCGCCGGGGTAGCCGAGCCCCAGGGCGCGGGCGGCCTTGTCAAACGCCTCTCCGGCTGCGTCGTCCCGGGTGCGGCCCAGCACCCGGTAGCGGCCGTACTCAGGGATCCAAAGCAAATCCGTGTGGGCTCCGGACACCACCAGGGCCAGTGCGGGCACAGGGAACAGCCCGTGCACCAGCACGTTGGCGTAGATGTGGCCCTCGAGGTGGTTCACCCCCACGAGAGGCTTTCCCGAAGCCAGACTCAGGCTCTTGGCGAACGCCACCCCTACACTGAGCGCACCCACAAGCCCGGGGCCGCAGGTGACCGCCACCCCCGCCAGGTCCGCCACATCCACACCGGCCCGCGCCAGCGCCTCGTCCACCACGACCACCAGCCGCTCGATGTGGCGGCGTGAGGCCAGTTCCGGCACCACCCCGCCGTAGCGGTGGTGGAGGTCGGCCTGGGAGGCCACCACGTTGGAGCGCAGCTCCATCCCTCGGACCACCGCCGCCGCGGTCTCGTCGCAGGACGTCTCCACACCGAGCACGGGGCCTTCGATCACCACAGACCCTCCGGGGTGAACCCTAGCCGGCCAGCTGGGCCTTGAGGCTTTCAAAGCGGGATCGGAACGGTTCCTCCCAGATGTTGCCGGTCCACATGATGAGGGCGTCTTCTCCGTTGTCACTGTAATAGCGGGGCCGCACGTGCACCTCGCGGAATCCGTACTTTCGGTACAGCGCCTGCGCCGCGTAATTGGAGCGCCGCACCTCCAGGGTGAGCCACCGAGCCCCGCGGGCCCGGGCTTCTTCCACCAGCGCGGCCAGCAACCGCTCTCCGATGCCCTGGCGTCGCCGTTTGGGGTCCACGGCGATGGTGGTGATGTGTGCCTCTTCCAAGATGACCCACATCCCCGCGTACCCCACCACCACCTCACCCTGGCGGGCCACCAGATAACACGCGTTGCGGTTCTCGGTGAGCTCGCGCCGGTACGCGTCCCGAGGCCACGGGCTTGAGAAGGACTGCCGTTCGATCTCCAGCACCCTCGGAATGTCCTCCAGGCGCATGGGCTCCACAGACACACTGTCCTTCAAGGGCGTCCGACCTCCCGGAACGCAGGCGTTCGGCCGTACCGGGGCTGGATGGCCCAAAGCGGCTCGCCACCGCCGGCGAGGAGGCGCTCGCGCCCCAGCCACGCCACGGCGGCGGCCCGCGGGCACCACAGGACACGCTCCGCAAACCGCGCCCCCGGGAGCCGACGCGCCAGGAGGTCGCCGTAGCGGGCGAGCGCGTCCCCCACGACCACCCAACCCCGAGGATCTTTGCCGCTGCGGAGGAATTCCTCCGCCACCGCCTCCGGCGGGCCGACGACGTCTTCTCCCGCCCGCGTCAGGACCCCATCCTCGCGCACGAACAGGCCCCCCGCCACCTCCCCGCGCCTAGCGTCTGTGACCGCGGCCACCACGGGCGCTTCCACCGTGGCCGCGAGCGCTTCCAGGGTGGCCACCCCGCATGCCGGAACACCGCGGGCGCGTGCCCAGCCCACCGCGGTGGCGATTCCGACCCTCAAGCCGGTGAAGGATCCCGGCCCCACCGAGACCGCCACGCCCTCCACGGCGTCCGGGCCCAATTTGAGGTCCTCCAGCATCCCGAGGATCGCCGGCCCAAGCCACTCCAGCGACCGCATGGGCCGCCGCGCCGTCCGCTCCGCCACCAGCCCGGAGGAATCCACGAGCGCCACACTCGCCACGTCCGTGGCGCTCTCAACACCCAGCACACGCACCGACGCTCTCCACCTCCGCACGCCAGCGCTCCGCTAGGGCCCGGGCCGCTTCGCCCCCCGGACGCACCCGGAGCCTGCGCACCTCCGCCCCAGTCCCCACCACCTCCACCCACAGCGTGTCCAGGGGCAGGCGGTCTGCAGCCCGGTCCGCCCACTCCACCAGTACCGCCCCGCCGGCGTCCAGGAGCTCGTCGAACCCGATGTGATCCAGCTCCTCCGGTTGCAGCCGGAATAGATCCACGTGGTACAGCCGCAGGCGGCCTTCGTACTCGCGGACCAGCGTAAACGTGGGGCTCGCCACATAGCCGCGGGCGCTTGCGCCGCGGGCGACACCCTGCACGAACGTGGTCTTCCCCGCGCCCAGCTCACCTACGAGGCCCACGACGTCCCCGGCCCGCAGCACCCGACCTAGGGCGGCCCCGAGCTCCCGCGTGCGCTCCTCGCTCGGGCTCTCCCACACCGCAGCCACCTGGCGGCTGCCCGTCACCGGCCCTCCCTCCGCACCTGCAGCCGCAGCCCCTTGACCGCCACCACCCGCACCCGGTCACCGGCCCGGATCGTCTCCTCCGCCTCGGCGGTCCAGTCCTCGCCCCCCACCAGCACCATCCCCTGCGGGTCCAGGTCCGTCTTGGCCACCCCCACCGCGCCCACCAGCGCCTCCCGCCCCGACGACGGACGGGTGCGCTGCGCGCGAAGACCCGCGCCCAACGCGAGGAGCACGAAGGCCCCCGTCGAGAGACCCAGCGCCACCACAAGGGGCACCGAGGCGCGGAGGTACGGCTCCTGGTTGCTCGTAAGTAGGATGCCGCCGAGGATGAACGCCACCACGCCGCCCACGCCGAGGACCCCGAAGCCGGGGACGAACAACTCCGCCATCAAGAGGGCGATGCCGAGGGCCATGAGGGCTAGGCCCGCGTAGTTCACCTGCAGGACCGCGAAGGAGGCCAGGGCGAGGAGGAGGGCGATGGCGCCCACCACGCCCGGCACGATGGCCCCAGGGTTGTTCAGCTCAAACAAAATTCCGTACACCGCCACGGTCATGAGGAGCAGTCCCACGTTGGGTTCCGCCAGCAGGTCCAAAAACCGCTCGCGGAGGTCCATGTCCAGGTCCACCACGCGGGCGCCTCGGGTGCGCAACACTCGAGGCGCCCCGAGGACTTCCACCGTCCGCCCGTCCACCCGGCTCAGCAGCTCGTGGACGTCCGCGGCGAGCAGGTCCACCACGTTCATCCGCACGGCCTCCTCGCTGGGTAGAGCCGCCGCCTGGCGGACCGCGCGCTCGCCCCACTCCGCGTTGCGGCCCCGTCGCCGGGCCAGGGTGCGGATCTTCGCCACCGCGTCCTCTGTGGCCTTGCGCAGCATGGTCCGCTGGCTTTCGGTCTCCTGATCGCCACCGACCGCCACCGGCGTTGCGGCTCCGAGGTTGGTGGTGGGCGCCATGGCGGCCACGTGGGCGGCGTACACCAGGAACACCCCCGCGGAAGCCGCCCGCGCACCGGGCGGCGCCACGTACACGATCACCGGAAGCGGCGCACCCAGGATGGCCTTGGTGATGTCGTCCGTGGACTTCAGGAGCCCCCCGGGCGTGTCCAGCTCGACCACCAGTGCCTGCGCCCTCGTCGCGTGAGCCTGGTTGATCCCCCGCGTGATGTACATAGCGGAGGCGGGCGAGATCACACCCTCCACCCGGACCCTGTACACCACCGGCCCCGGCGAAGCTGCCTCTGTGGCCCCCAAGCCCACTAGGAGCAGCAATGGAAAGAGGAACGCCCCGCGGTGCACCACGACCTCCACCCTTACGGTACCCCACCGTCGGGGGGCAGCAAAGACGGGTCCCGGGGCCGGCCCTGCCGCAGGTACAGCGCTTCCACTTCCTCCAGGGTGCTGACCTCCTGGGGACCCTTGTCGGTCCGAACCCGGAGGATCCGGGGGAACCGCAGGGCGTAGCCTGAGTCGTGGCGATCGGAGCGAGTGACGGCGTCGAAGGCCACCTCCAGCACCACCCGGGGCTCCACCCACCGGAACCGCCCGAGGTCGCGCACCGTGTGTTGCTGGAACCACCCCGTGAGCTGTCGGATCTCCGCGTCCGTGAGCCCGGAGTACGCCTTGCCCACCACCCGCAGCTGGTCCCCGTCCCGCACTGCGAAGGTGTAGTCGCTGAGCACCCGCGCGCGCTTCCCGTGGCCGAACTCCACGCCCACTACCACCACGTCCAACGTGGCGAGGGGTTCCTTCCATTTGAGCCACAGGCGGCCCCTGCGGCCCGGCTGGTAAGGGGCGTCCAGCCGTTTCACCACGAGCCCTTCGTTGCCGCGCTCCCGGGCGTCCTGGAACGCTCGCCGCAGCGCTTCCACATCTCGGACGCGACAGCCGCGTGCCACGTACACCGGTGGGACCCACCGCAGCGCTTCGAGAGCGCGCCGCCGAGCCTCGAAGGGCAAGTCCACCAGGTCCCGCTCGCCGACCCGGAGCAGGTCGAACACGAACATGGCCACAGGAACCTGCCCTGCCACCGCCCCGGGGTTCGTCCGGCGCAATCGCTGTTGCAGCTGACGGAATGGAGCCGGCCGTGTCCCTGCCCACGCCACCACTTCCGCGTCCACCACGTACGCCTCGCCCGCTTCGGCCAGCGCCCGGTGCAGCTCGGGGAAGCTCTGGCTGACGTCGTCGAGGGTCCGGGAGTACAGGGCGAGCCGTCCGCTGGCACGATGCGCCTGCACGCGCACCCCGTCGTACTTGTCCTCCGCGAACACCTCCGCGGCGTCCTCCAGGGCCTCCTCGGGAGTGCGGAGCGTGCCAGCCAGCATGAACCGGAAGGGCCGGAAGTACTGGAGCGACGCCTCTTGGAGGGCGCCGCGCCGCGCCAGCACAGCCACGGCCCCGAGGTCGGATTGCAGCAGGTCCGCCCTCCGCACCGCCTCCGGCGGCGCTCCGAACGCCGCGGCGACCGCCTCCTGCAAAAGCCCTTCCTTCAGGCCCACCCGCAGATCTCCGGTGAGCACGCGCACCAGGTACTTGGCCTCGAGGGGCTGCGCCTGTTCGAGTAGGGTGCTGAGGACCCGGCGGCGGGTCGCGGCGGCGCCCTTGCCGCAGGTGGCTGCCGCACGCTCCAAGAGCGCGTGGGCACCCAGCAGCGTGAGCCGGTCCCTGAAGAGGGGCTCCGTGCGGCGGCGGGCCACCAGCTCCGCCGCCACGTCTCCCAGATCCCCCCATCGGAGGTACAGGTCTGTCACCTCACGGTCGGAGGCACCGCTCAGCTCCTCCAGCACCTCCACCACCGTCGCCCACCCGATCTGCAGCTTGTGGGGATGACCGGCGGGCAATACGCGGCCTGTCAGGTACGTGCACGCTACGGGCAGCACCGGTTCCGGGAGCCGTCGCAGGTAGGCGGCGAGTCGAGTAACCTTCTCCCGCTTCGACGGCGTGTTGCCCACAGACTCCAGGGTGGCCGCCAGATCCTCCCACGGAGCGTCGCACACGGCGTTCCCAGCGTACGCGGGGCCGCGACACCGCGCAACGCCAGTGTCCCAATCACCGGCCTGCGCCACGGAACGGTGGGAATGCCGCGGCTGCGCCAGCCCGCAGGCCCCGGGGTCGCAGGAGGCGAGGGGTACCTTGCGCGTATAACCTGTCC
>JBEQAH010000027.1:0-12458 GCA_041640435.1 bacterium
GCCGCGATCGCTTCGTGGGCCCACATCATGGCCACGACGGCCTCACCCCGCTCCAGCAGCGTGATGGTTCCCGGCGCGGTCGGCGTGAACTGAGCTGCGTTGCGGTTGAGCTCCCGCAGGTACGCCCAGGCCCGGTCTTCGCCCAGTCTAAAGATCTGGCCCGCCACGAAGATGTAGCCCGCCCCCGTGGTCACGGGGCTTGGCATGATGAACTGACCCCGGAACTCCGGCCGCAGCAGGTCGTCCCACGTGGCAGGCCTCGGGACGCGCCGGGGAGCCATCTCCCGCTCCCACCGCTCGGTGTTCAGGATGATGGACAGGATACCCAGGTACCACCCGTGCCAGTAGCCCTCCCGGTCCAGAAAGGCAGGGTTGACGCGGGCCTCGCGCGCCACGGGCGATTGGTACCGCTCCAGCAACCCTTCCCGGGCCAAGGGCGCGTGGAAGTCCGCGGACCCTCCCACGAACACGTCCGCCCGAGGGCGGTCTTTCTCCGCGCGGATCCGGGCGGCCAGGGTGCCCGCCGCGGCCACGCTCAGCGCCTCCACCGGGATCCCGGTCCTCCGGGTGAACTCCCGGTTGATGAGCGAGGTCTCCAGGTCCGGCAGGGCGGAGTACACCACGATCCGCCGAATCTGCGCGCCCGCAGGCAGGCTCCCGGCCACAAGCGCGAGCACAAGAAGGGCGATCCACCACCTGCGCATCCGAATCACCTCCCCTTCGTGTCTGTGTTGTCCAGGAGGAACCGGCGCACCACCTCTGCAATGGCCTCACCGCCTCCGGAGTGTGTCACAAACCGGGCCACCCGTTTGAGGTCCGGGTGGGCGTTGGCCACCGCAACCCCGAGCCCGGCTTCCTCCACCATCTCCAGGTCGTTGGGGTTGTCGCCCACCGCCACCACCTCTCCGAGCTCCACCCCGAGGGTCCGACACAGGGCCCGCACGCCTGTAGCCTTGGAAACGCCCGCCGGCAGGAGCTCGAGGAAATCCCGCTCGGAGAACACCCGGTGCAGACCCGGCGCGCGCTCAGCCAGCACCGAGTCCAGCTCCCCAAGCCGCCGGGGCTCGCCCACCACCAGCACCTTCACGGCTCCAGGGGGCAGCCGGCCCACCAGGTCACCCACCTCCTCCGCCTGGATCCCGTCCCGCTCCAGGTACGCGCGGCTTGCACCGTCCAGGCGGTCCACGTACACCTCCCCGAGGGTGAACACGTGGGGGCGCAGGTCCGGGAAGTCCCGCAGCACCTCCAGCGCGGCCAGCGCGGCCTGCGGGTCCAGGGTGTGTCGCTGTAGGACCCGATCGGAGACGAAATCGTACACCACCGCACCGTTGAACAGCACCACGGGGCTGTCCGCCTCCACAGCCTCCGCGTAGGGTCGCACCGACCGCCACATGCGGCCGGTGGCCAGGTGGACCCGCACGCCGCGGGCGCGGGCGAGCCGCACCGCTTCCCGGACGGACGGCAGCACCCGCCGGTCCGGTGTCAGCAGGGTGCCATCCACATCGGTCACCAGCAGTCGGTAGCGCGCCATGCTCCCGCCCACCCTAGCCGGCCCGTGTTAAGACTGTGCGAGGAAGGCATCTTGCGGGAGGAGGGTGCGCAGGAGTTGAACCGACCGCAGCACACCCTCCTCCGGCGAGAGGACCTCGTCCTCGTGCTCCACGCTGAGGGCCCCCGCGTAGCCCGCCTGCCTCAGCTCGTCCACGAACCGGGCCCAGAAGAAGGCGTCGTGGCCCAGGCCCACGGTGCGGAAGGCCCACGGCCGCTCTGCGGGCGGGCGGCCGGCCACGACGTGTAGGACGCCGTCCCGGCGCACGTTTGCGTCGTTCACGCGGGTGTCCTTGGCGTGCACGTGGAACAGGGCCGGCCCCAGGCGCCGTACCGTGTCCAGAACGTCGATGCCCTGCCAGAACAAGTGGCTCGGGTCCAGGTTCGCGCCCACCCTGGCCCCAGCGGCCTCCCGCAACCTGAGGAGGGTGGCAGGGTTGTAGACACACTGACCCGGGTGCATCTCCAGCGCGAGCCGCACCCCGTTTCGTGTCGCCCACTCCGCCATCTCCTCCCAGAAGGGGATCACCCGCTCCCGCCACTGCCACTCCAGCGCCTCCACGAACTCCGAGGGCCAGCTGGACACCACCCAGTTCGGCAAATCCCCACCGCCCGGCGCCCCGGGGCATCCTGACATGGTGACCACGGTGTCGACCTCCATTAGACCCGCCAGCGCCACGGTGTCGCGCACCACCTGGCCATGGCGGTCGGCCACCTCCGGCTTGGGGTGTAGCGGGTTCCCGCTGCAGTTGAGTGCGCTGATCCGAAGCCCCCGCGCCCGCACTTCGCGCAGCAACCGCTCCCTCTCCGCCCGGTCGCGCAACAGCGCCTGTAGGTCCACGTGCGGCGCGGGAGAGAAGTTGCCCGTGCCGAACTCCACGGACCGGATCCCCCAACGGGCGCAGCGCTCCAGCACCTCTTCCCGCGGGAGGTGGCGCAGGCTATCGGTCATAAGGCCGACCCACACCTCGTGCCTCCGCTTAAGCGTACAGCGCTGGCGGGCGTTGGGCGGCGAGGTGGACCGCACGTCCTGTACGCAGCGCCTCCGCGCACGCCCAGGCTGCTCGGAGCGCTGCGTACCCATCCCACGCGTGCGGCCAGGGCGGGCGGCCCGATCGCAACGCGTCCACCCAGCTGGCCACCTCGGCCGCGTACGCTCCCTCGAACCGTACGAGCCAGTCGGGGGGGACCGCGACCCCGCACCAGCTCTCCCGCCGAACCACCACACCGGAGGGCAAGCCCGCGGTGAGCGAGCCCCGATCCCCCACCACCTCCACGCCCACCTCGTACCCGTACCCCGCGGACAGGTTAAGCTCCACCACCGCGAGGACCCCTTCCGAAAGGCCCAGCTGCATCATCTGCAGGTCGAAGATCCCCTGACCCAGAGAGGGATCCACAGTCCTGCCGACCACAGAATGCACCACCTCCACCTCGGCGCCCGAAAGCCACCGCAACTCGTCGAGGTCGTGGATGGCGGCGTTCACGATGACAGCCTCGTTGCTTTCGGGAGGCCCGTGGGCCGCGCGGGCGTTGCGGTGCCAGGCCCGGAACAGCACCGGCCGGCCCACGGCACCTTCCTCCACGGCGCGCCGCAGGGCTTGGAACTCCGGGTCGTAGCGGCGCTGAAACCCCACCTGCACCCGCCGCCGGCCGGCATCCAGCTCCCGGCGCACGATTTCCTCCGCGTGCTCCACGGTGGTGGCGAGAGGCTTCTCGCAGAACACAGGCTTCTCGGCCTCCAGGCACGCCAGCACGTAGTGGGCGTGGGTAACATCCGGGCTTGCGACCACCACCGCCTCCACGTCGCGGTCCCGGATCAGCTCCGCGCCGTCCGCGTACACTCGGGCTCCTCCGCAGGCCTCCGCGAGTTCCCGCGCGCGCTCCAGGTCGTTGTCCCCCACCGCCACGACCACCGCGCCGCGGCTCAACAGGTTGCGGGCGTGGCGGGAACCCATGCCCCCTGCCCCCACCACGCCCACCCGCAGCTCCGCTCGCTGTCCCCTCACTTCGCGTACCGCGCCGCGTTCTGCTTGGTCACGAGCGTGGTCCCGGTGTCGATCCGCTTGGGGACCGTCTGCCCGTTCAGGACCTTGACGGCGCTCTCGATCCCGAACCTCCCCATGTTGTACGGGTTCTGGGCCACGCTGGCGGCCATCTCCCCCCGGAGGATGGCCTGCGCCGCCTCCGGGATGGCGTCAAATCCCACCAGGAGCACCTGGCCCGTCCGGCCCCGCGCCTTCACCGCTTCCGCGGCCCCCAGGGCCATGAGGTCGTTCGCCGCGAACACGCCCCGCACGTTGGGCCGCCGGGTCAGGATGTCCTCCATCACCTGCTGGCCCAGGGCTCGGTCGCTGTTCGCCGGCAGTTCCGCCACGATCTGCAGGCCGCAGCGCCGCATGGCGTCCCGCGCACCTTCCACACGGGCCCGGATGCTCTGGGTGGTCATGACCCCGGTGATGATGGCCACCTCACCCCGGCCTTGCAGCTGCTGGCACAGGAACCGCCCACCGAGGGCGCCGCCCGCGCGGTTGTCGGTCCCGATGAAGGTCACCTTGTGTGGCCAGGTGGCGTCGGTGTCCACGAACAGCACCGGGATGCGACGCGCCCGGGCCTTGTCGAAGGTGCTGTTGAGGGCGCTCACGTCCGTGGGCGCCACCACCATGGCGTTGACCCGCTTGGCGATCTGGTCTTCCAGGATGGCCACCTGCGCCTGCACGTCCGTTTCCGCGGGTGGCGAGAGCACCACGAGGTTGACGCCCAGGGCGCGGGCGGCGTCCCGGGCGCCCCGCTCCACCGCGGCCCAGAAGGGGTTGCCGGAACCGGGCCCCTTCATGCTGAGCAGGATGGTGTACGAGCGTGGGCCTGCGCCGGCCGTGGCCCCAAGCACGGCCAGGACCAGCGCGAGGCATACGACCGCGAGCGCGATCCGCTTCATGCTCCTTCACCTCCCCCTTGGTTGTGTGCTTACGGCTCCACCTGGGCTGCGCGCCGCCGCAGGACATCCACGTACACCGCCAGCAGGATGATGAGCCCGATGAACACCTGCTGCCAGAACACCGAAACGTTCATCAGATTGAGTCCGTTGCGCAACAGGCCCATGATCACCGCCCCCAGGAACACCCCGCCGGCGCTGCCGCGCCCTCCGAAGAAGCTGGCGCCGCCGATGATCACCGCCGCGATGCTGTCCAGCTCGGCACCGATCCCCGCGGTGGGGTAGGCGGAGTTCACCCGGCCCGCCAGCAACACGCCGGCTACGCCCGCGAGGGTTCCGCACAACGCGTACACGAGCACCAGCATCCGAGCGGTGTGGATGCCCGCGTATTGCGCCGCCCGAGGGTTCCCCCCCAGGGCGTACAGGTGCCGGCCTGTGGGGGTCCGGCGCAGGAACACCGCCCCGGTCAGATACAGACCGATCACCACGAGGAACGACACAGGGATGGCGGTCTCAAGAGGCGTCCCCGGGAACAGCAAGAGGTCCGCGGAGCCCAGCCACCGCACCTCGGGGGACAGCCCCGAGATCGGCACCCCCCCGCTCAGTAGATAGGTGGCGCCCCGGGCGACGTTCAGGGTGGCGAGGGTGGCGATGAAGGGGTGGGGGAGGTGCAGGCGCGTGAGCGCGAGGCCGTTGGCCGCGCCTACGGCCGCGCCCAGGGCCACCGCCGCGGCGAGGCTCGCCAGCGCGGGCCAGCCCGCTTTGGTAGCTAGGGCCAGGATCGTCATGCACAGGCCCATCACGGACCCCACGCTGAGGTCAATGCCCGCGGTCACCACCACCAGGAGCTGGCCCAGAGCCAGCACCGCGTTGCTGGCGATCTGCCGCGCCACGTTGGTGAGGTTCTCCCGGGTGAGGAAGAACTGCGGCTGCAGGGCGGTGAGGACGGCCATCATCAGCAAGACCACCAGCAGCAGATCCATGCGCGCAAGAGCCGCCCGCAACCGATCCCATCCGACCCCGGGCGCCGCGCGTTCTGCCGCCTCCACCCTCATGCAAGACCTCCCACGATCAGCGCCACCACATCCTCCAGGCGGGTGCCGTGGCCCGGCAGCACTCCGGCGACCCGGCCGCGGTTCAAGACCGCCACCCGGTCTGCCACCTCGAGGACGTCCTGCAGGCGGTGGCTGATGAGCACCACCGACACCCCCTGGCTGCGCAACCGGCGGATCAGCTCCAGAACCTTGCCCGCCTCCGCCACAGCCAGGCTGGCGGTGGGCTCATCCATGATCACCAGCTTGGCCGCAAACGCAGTGGCGCGGGCGATGGCCACCGCCTGCCGCTGCCCTCCGGACAGCCGCTCCACCGCAAGCCGCAGCGACGGTAGCTCCACCCGCAGCCCTTCCAGGTGTTCTAGAGCCCTCCGTTCCATGGCGGGCTCATCCAAGAGGCGCCACAGGCCCACGCGCCGGGTCAGCTCTCGACCGAGGAACAGGTTGGCCACGGTGTCCAGATTCTCCGCCAGCCCCAGATCCTGATAGACCATCTCTATCCCCAGACGCCGGGAGTCCAGGGGCGAGGCGAAGTGAACCCGCCTGCCCTCGAACCAGATCTCGCCCCCGTCAGGGCGGTACACGCCCGTGAGGATCTTCATGAGGGTGGATTTGCCGGCGCCGTTGTCGCCCACCAACCCCACCACCTCCCCCGGCTGCACGGAAAAGTCCACCGACTGCAGCGCCACCACCGGCCCGAACCGCTTGGTGATCCCCCGCATCTCCACCCGGGCCGGTTCGCTCACGCCACCCCCCCTGCAGGCTCTACGAGGATCTTCCCGTCGGGCGGGTTCCGCTCCCCAAGCACCTGCGGCGCTCCGTCGAGCGTCACGACCCGCGCCACCAGCGGCCTCAGGTCCAACTCCCCCCGAGCGAGCTGGTCTACCAGAGGCGGATACACCTGCTCGCCCGCGTGACCCAGGGATCCCACCACCCGTCCGGCCGCGGACACCAGGCGATCCAGCTCCGCAGGGACCGCGCCCGCTTGACGGCCCAGCAGGAGGATCGTGCCCCTCGGGGCCAGCGCGTCCAGCATCTCGGGAACGGTCGCCCGCATATCGCCGGAAGCCTCCACCTGCAGGTCAGCCCCCTGCCCGCCGGTGAGCTCCCGCACCACATCCGCCGGTCTGCGTCCGTGAGCCCGCAGATCCTCCCACGCGTACACCGCGTCCGCGCCCAAAGCGAGCGCCCGCTCCGTTGTACGCCGCCTGCGCTTGAACACCAGCACCCGTGCTGCGCCCGCCCGGCGCGCCAGAGCAGCGCATCCCAACCCCACAACCCCGGCGCCGTACACCACCACCGTTCCGCCCGCCGGCACGCCCCCGGCCTCCACGAACAGGCCATGGTAGGCCACCGCCACGGGCTCGACCAGCGCCGCCACACGGTAGCCTTCCCGGGGGCCCAGCGTGCGCACGATGCGGCTTGCGTCGAAGCAACAGCGTTCAGGTAGGGTCACGTACTCCGCAAGGCCGCCGGGTACAGTGAACCCGATCTCCTCCACGGCGGCGCACTGGTTGGTAGCCCCGGCGCTGCAGGCAGCGCAGCGCCCGCAGGACACCATGTTGTCACAGGTCACCGCGTCCCCGGGCCGTACGCGCCGCACGCCCGGACCCACTTCCACCACCACGCCTGCAAACTCGTGCCCGGGGACGAGGGGAAGCCGTACCCGCCCCGCGTAGCGCATGTACCCTTCTTCGTCCTGCGCGCACAGCGCCCGGTCCGACCCGCACACCCCGCAGGCGGCCACCCGCACCTGGACCTCGCCGGGTCCGGGCGGGCGCGGCGGCAGTTCCTGTATAGACACCCGGGGCCATCGCCACGCGCGCGAACCGCTGGAAGCCGCCGGAACGTCGGGGCCACCGGGATCCCGCGGCGCCCACGTCCCCTGGATCACCACCGCACGCACCGCCGTCCCACGCCGCGGGTCACCGGGCTGCGGGGGCAGCTACCTCCCCGTTGATCCCGATGTCCCCTGCCCGGACTTCGTAGCGGAACTTGGGGACCGCCGCCCCACTGCGGGTGAAGGTGAACAAGCACGCCATGTTGCCATAGTTTCCGCGATTCACACCTAGGTGGCCTCCTCCACATCCCACTCGGCGGCGATGGGCTCCCGGAACGGCCCCCGAGCCTTTCCCACCACCACGGCCAGGGAACTTCGCCACGCCGCAGCTCGCCCAGACACTCCACACCCCCAAGCCAGAAGCTCCGCCAGAACTTCTCGGAGCCCTGTGGCTCACCCCGGATCCCTCTCCCGCGCCCGGTTCCGCTCGTACTCCGCCCGGGCGCGCTGCACGGACGGCATCCCCGACACCTCCGGCACCGGCACGTCCCACCAAGCCTCGTAGGAGGGGACCCGGGCATCCCGGTCCACCTCCACCACGATCACCGTGGTGCGGTCCTGGCCGCGCGCCTCCTCCAGGGCCTTCCACAGCTCCTCCCGGGTCCGCACCTGCAGGGCCTGGGCCCCCAGGCTCCGGGCGTTCGCCGCCAAGTCCACAGGCAGCACCTCGCCGTCCAGCTGCCCGGTGGCGGGGTTGCGCAGCCGGTGGTGCGTGCCGAAGCCTCCCAGACCCAGCGACTCCGACAGCCCGCCGATGCTGCTGTACCCGTGGTTGTCGAGCAGCACCACGGTGAGTTTCAGCCTCTCCTGGACCGCGGTGGTGAGGTCGCCGGGCATCATCAGGTAGGAGCCGTCGCCGACCATGACGTACACCTCGCGGTCTGGGTGGGCCAGCTTGACGCCGATCCCGCCGGGGATCTCGTAGCCCATGCAGGAGTAGCCGTACTCCAGATGGTAGGTCCCGGGCGTGCGCGCACGCCAAAGCTTGTGCAGGTCGCCGGGTAAGCTGCCCGCCGCGCACACCACCACGTCCTCGGGTCGCGCGAAGGCGTTCACGACGCCTATGACCTCCGCCTGGGCCATGGGCACCTTTTGGCCCGGCTTCGTCAGGCGCTCCACCTCCGCGTCCCACGCCTCGCGCAGCCGGGCTACCTCCTGTGCGTAGTCCTCGCTCACCCGGTAACCCTCGAGGGCCGAGAGGAGTTCCTCGAGCGCCACGCGGGCGTCGGCCACCAGCGGTAGGGCCGCGTGCTTGTGCGCGTCCCGGGGGTCTATGTTCACCGCCACGAACCGCACCTCGGGGTGCTCGAACAGCGTCTTGGAGGCGGTGGTGAAGTCGTCCAGGGCAGTGCCCACGGCCAGGACGAGGTCCGCGGCGCGGGCGGCGCGGTTTGCGGCCAGGGTGCCCGTGACGCCCACTGCGCCCAGGTTCTGGGGGTGGTCGCTGGGCAGGGCGCTCTTACCGGCCTGCGTCTCCCCCACGGGGATCCCGGTGGCCTCCACGAAGGCGCGCAGCGCCCCCTCCGCCTCGCTGTAGAGAACGCCGCCGCCCGCGATGAGGAACGGCCTGCGGCTGGACCGGATCCACGTCGCCGCCTGAGCCACCAGCTGACGATCCGGCGCGGGCCGCGGGATGCGCCACGTGCGGGGCTCCAACAGCTTCGCGGGGAAGTCCCAGGCTTCCGCCTGCACGTCCTGGGGCAGTGCCAGCGTGACCGCGCCGGTCTCCACAGGGGAGGTGAGGACCCGCATGGCTTCCAGGAGGGCGGAGGGGAGCTGATCGGGTCGGTTGATCCGGTCCCAGTAGCGCGAGACGGGCTTGAAGCAGTCGTTGACGGAAACGTCCTGGGACCACGACGTCTCCAGCTGCTGCAGCACCGGGGCCACGTTGCGGCGCGCGAAAATATCCCCGGGCAGCAGCAACACGGGCAATCGGTTAATGGTAGCCGCCGCGGCGCCGGTGATCATGTTGGTGGCGCCGGGCCCGATGGACGATGTACAAGCGAAGGTCTGCATGCGCCGGGTGGCCTTCGCGAAGGCGGCCGCAGCATGCACCATGGCCTGCTCGTTGCGGCCGAAGTAAAAACGCAGCTGCGGGAACTCCTGCAGAGCCTGACCTACCCCGGCGACATTCCCGTGCCCCAAGATCCCCCACACCCCGGCGAAGAACGGCACCTCGCGGCCGTCCCGCTCCACCCGCTGCGCAGCCAAGAAGGCCACCAGCGCCTGCGCCGTGGTCATCCGCCTGGTCCTCATGTCCGGAAATACGGACGACCTTCGAAAATTGGAACGCAGCTCCAGTGCACCAGAAAACCGGTGCAGCTGTCAACGACCTGAGAAGGGAAGCGTACCGTCAGCGGGGCGCCACCACCACCCCGCCGAGCCGCTCGGACACCGCCTGAGCCAGCCGCTGCACAAGGATCGCCAGCTCCTGGCGGCGTGCCTCGGTGAGCCGTGCGCGCACGGTGCTGAAAGCCAGGCCCGCCCGCAAGTCCCGGGCCCGTACCGCAGCCCCCACGCAGCACATCCCCTCCACGGTTTCCTCGTCGTCCACGGAGTAGCCGCGGAGGCGCGTAGCCGCCAGATCCTGTAGCAGCTCCTGGACCGAGCCCAGGCTGCGTTCGGTGCGCTTGGGCAGAGGCCCGGACCCGAACAGGGTCACCACCTCTTCTTCGGGGAGGGTGCTCAGGATGGCCTTGCCGGTGGCGGTGCAATGGGCGGGGAGCCGCAGGCCGATCCGGTAGTTGACCGCGATGGGCTGCGTGCCGTTCCGGCAGGCGATGTACACCACCTCGCGGCCGTCCAGCACCGACAGCACCAGGGTCTCCGCGTGGTCCGGCACCAGCTCCTGGCAGGCCCCCGCGAACGCCGCGGAAAGGTCGCTGGCGGCGTCGTAAGCCCTGTACAGCTCCAGGATCCTGAGCCCGAGCCGGAACCGGCCGTCCCCCGATCGCGTCAGCAGCCGCTCCCTCACTAGCGTGGCCACCAGATCGTGGGTGGTGCTCTTGGGGATGCCCAGTCCCCGCGCAAGCTCTCCGAGGCTCGGCGGGCGCGCAGCCTGGCCCACCGCCTCCAGGATCCGCACCGCGCGCACCACGGATGAAACCCCCGTCCGCGATGCCCGAGTCACGACAACCCTCCCCGCTGCTCCACGAACCGAAGCGCCTCCTCCTCGGAGGGCATGAAGTTCGCGCACCCGTGCCGCGTGACCACGATGGCCCCGCAGGCGTTCCCGAACCGGGCGGCCCGGTACCAGTCCCAGCCCCGCAGCCACCCGTACAGGAAGCCGCTGGCGAAGGCGTCCCCCGCGCCCAGGACATTGTACACGTCCACCGGAAACGGTGCGGCGTGGACCGTGCCCTCGCGGCTGAACACCACCGACCCGTGCCGCCCTCGCTTGACCACCACCGCCTCCGACCCGGCAGCCAGCAGCCTCTCTGCGGCCGCCTCCACCCGTTCCTCTCCACAGGCCGCCAGGACTTCTTCTTCGGTTCCCACCACCACGTGGGCGCGGCTCGCAAGCAATCGAGCGTTCACCCCATACGTCCGCGCCTCCGGCCAAAGGCTGGGGCGGTAGTCCAGGTCCAGGACCACGCGCACCCCACCGGCCCGAGCGTACTCCGCCGCGAACAGGGTGGCGGTGCGGCTGGGCTCGGCGGTGAGTCCGGTCCCCGTCACGAACAACACACGGCTGTAGCGCACGGGCGCGCGCAGGACGTCGTCGATGTCCAGGGCCAGGTCTGCGGCGTTGTCACGGTAGAACACGAGGGGGAAGCGATCCGGCGGCTCGATCCCCAGCAGCACGGCCGGGGTTCGCCGCCCGGGCTTGCGGGGAATGAATCTGGTCTCCACCCCCTCCCGCTCCAGGAAGTGCAGAACGAAGTCGCCCACGGGGTCCTCCCCCACCGCGGTGAGCAGCGCGCTGCGCAACCCCAGACGCCGGGTGCCCACGCTCACGTTGGTGGGGCAGCCGCCCACGTATGCCGCGAAGCTCCGGATCTCCACGAAGGGAACGCCCACGTCGTTGCTGTACAGATCGATCCCACAGCGTCCCATGGTCAGGACGTCAAACTCCGCCACGGCGCTCCTCCGACGTCCGACGCACCACGGGGACCCGGGGGTCGCGCTCGGTCCACGTGCTCTTCACCCACACGTGGGCCGGGTCCTCGGTGTTGGCCAGGCTCTGGGCGGAACCCGCCAGCACGTTCAGGTAGTAGCACGTGTAGCCGTAGGCCGCGCACACAGGGTGGTAGCCGCGGGGGATCAGCACCAGGTCGTCCTGCCCGGCCACCACCGCCACGTCCAGCGACCCGTCGTGGGCGTAGATCCGCTGCAGCGCGAAACCCTGAGGTGGATCGAACTTGTAGAAATACACCTCCTCCAGATCCGCCTCCACGAGGGCTCCCTGTTCGTCCACCCGGTGCTCGTCGTGCTTGTGGGGTGGGTAGCTGGACCAGTTGCCGCCCGGCGTGTACACCTCCACGCACACCAGCCGCTCGCACGGGAAACCCGGCGGCAGGATGCTGTTGATCTGCCGGCTGGCGTTGCGGCCTCCGCGGAGCTCCACCTCCACCTCCGCCGGGGTCACCAGCCTTGGCGAAAAGCGCCCTTCCGCGGGAGCCCACCCGTACGCGAGCTCCACCCCGGTGGCGGCCACCACCTCGAACGCAGTGCGCGGAGGAAGGTACAAGGCGTAGGGCATGCCGTCAAAGGGCGACCGGCGCCCGCCCACATCCTCCCACGTCCCGCGGTCCGAGCGAACACTGGCCTTTCCCCCCAGCCAGACCAGGACCGCCTCGCACGGGCCCGTGGAAGCGTCCCACCGCCGGCCGGGGGCAAGACGGCGGACTTCAAACCCCAGAAGCTCCCACCCCGCAAGCTCCGGGGTCACCCGCACCACGATCCCCTCCTCCACGCGGCAGGGTCTTACGCGCAGGCGTTCCACAGGGTTCTGGCCCAACGGCACCCACCTCCAGCGGTCCTCGTGGAAATTGTAGAGCAGGCAGGGTTCGCGGATCCCGCGGCGAATCCCGCAGGAACGGAGGTGCGCCGTGCGCGTCGCCGCCGCCCCCATCAGCTGGGGCGT
>JBEQAH010000028.1:0-12283 GCA_041640435.1 bacterium
CAGGGTGGCGGGGGTGTGGTGGCAGCGGATGGACCGCCACCCCGTTAAACCCGTGCAGGGCATCTTGTACCCGCCGCTGTACCCGCCGTAGGGGTTGCCGAGGGTGTGCCCGAGGACCACCACCAGGTCCGCCTCCAGGACTCGCCGGTTTACCTCGACCAGCTCGCCCTCTTCCGTCTCGCCCAGGTTCACCATGTGGGCGGGGTCTTCGGCGTCGTGGTTGAGGAGCCGGCTGGGCGGGAAGCGGCCCACCAGGTCTGCGCCCAGGTAGCTTTCCATCTCGCGGCGGGTGTTCTGGCGGTGGAGTCCGTTGGCGCACATCAGCGTTACGTCGGAGTTCCGAACACCCGCCCGCTCGAGCTCCTCCAGGAGCAAGCGCAAAGTCACCCGGCGGTGAGCGGTGGCGTGGGCGCCGCCTTTGACGCGGTCCGGGAAGGCCACGAGGACCTTCGCGCCGGGGCCAACGAGCTTGCGGAGCGGCTCGGTCCCCAGGGGCTGGGCCAAGGCGCGGCGGGTGAGTTCTGTGGGGTCGTCTGCGGGCGCGGGGTCCCGGAAGAGGGCTCCGGGCTCCACCACGACGGCGTCGTCGGGAAATTCAAGGTCAACGAGGCTGTCGCCGTACTCGAGCTGAACCCGCCTCATAGCCCCCCCGGGACGCCGCGCACACCGGCGGGGCGCTGCCCCGAACCCTCCTGGCCACCGGATCCTGCCCGGGCCGGCCCCGCCTCCCCGTGACGCGCGAAACGTCTAATTGTATGGTGGACTAAACATATGAGGCCCGCGGGGGGTTGTCAAGCGGGTCGGTTGCGGGCGCGTCTTGCTGCGGGGAGGCTGGCGGCCCAAACTGGGCGGTAGCGCGCAGGGGAAGGAGGCGAACGGTGCGGCTCGACCGGAACAGCGGGATCCCGCTGCACGTGCAGATCCGGGAGCTGGTCCGGCTTGGGATCGCTCAGGGCACCTGGCGGCTCGGCGAGACCTTACCCGCGGAGGATGAGCTGGCCCGCACCCTGGGGGTGAGCCGGGGGACGGTGCGGCAGGCCCTGAGTCGCCTGGTGGAAGAGGGGCTGTTGGTGCGCCACCGTCGTTCGGGCACGCAGGTGGTGCGGGTGCCCGCAGAAGCTGGGCTCCTGCTCGTCTCTCCCTTCCGCGCCATCCAAGCAGCGGGATTCCGTCCGCGGGTGCAGGTGCTGGCGCTGGAAAAACGACGGCCCCCGCGCCGGGTGCGGGAGGCGTGGGGTCGAGGGGGGAGCCGGGCCCACCGGTGGGCGGTTTTCTTCGACCGGGTGTTCTGGGCCGACCGGGAGGCGGTGGCCAGGGGCAGCTCCTGGGTCCCCGCACCTCGATTCGAGGCGTTGCTGTCCATGGACCTGTCCACTCGGGCGTTCCTGGACGTGCTGGCGCGGGACTTCGGGGTGGTGATCACCCGCATCGACGAACGCATGGAGCTGACGGGTATGTCTGCGGAAAACGCCCGGGTGCTGGGTACGTCCCGGGGTAGCCCTTGCCTAGCGGTCACGCTCTGTCAGTGGTCGCGGGGGGAGCCCGTGGAGTACGCGGAGTTCTGGCTGGACCCGGGTAAGTCCCGGTACCTGTTCACCGGGCTGATGGACGTGCACACCGCCGGCGGGGTGGTGGCCCAGGCGGGTGACCTGCGGGCCGCAGAGGTGGTCTAGCCTGGGGGATGCGGCGCCTCCTGCGCCCCGCGGGGGGCGTGGTCCCGCTTGTACACCAGGATGGTGCGGAAGAACTCGATCACCACCACCCCGTCCTGGTTGTACCCGGTGGTCTTCACGCGCACCACGCCCATGCCGGGACGAGAGCGGGATTCGCGCTTGTCCACCACCTCGCTGCGGGCGTACAGGGTGTCGCCTTCGAAGACGGGATGCGGGAGCCGCACCTGGTCCCACCCCAAGTTCACGGCGTTCTGGGACAGGTCCACCACGGAAAGCCCGGTGACCAGGGCTAGGGTGAGGCAGGAGTTTACCAGAGGGCGCCCGAACTCCGTGCGGGCCGCGTAGCCGGCGTCGAAGTGGATGGGATTGGTCGCCAGGGTGAGCAGGCTGAACCAGACGTTATCCGCCTGGGTGATGGTGCGTCCCCAGGGGTGGTGGTACACCTCGCCCACCTGGAAGTCCTCGTAGAAGCGTCCCGCGGCGGTTGTCATGTTCCTACCTCCTGCGGTGAGAGGCCCAGCTCCCGGAGCACGGCCTCCGTGTGCTGGCCAAGCTCCGGCACCGGTCCCAAGGTGGGTTCCTCCTCCGGCAGGCCCACGGGTGGAAGCAGGGCCAGGAGGGGGCCGACGGGGGACGGCACCTCCCGCCACCGGCCCCGCGCGCGCAGCTGGGGGTGCTCCAAAAGGCCATGTACGGTGCGCAGCTCCCCGTAGGCCACATCTGCCTCGGCCAGGAGGGCGGCAAGCTCGGTTGTACTGCGGTGGGAGAATGCGGCGCGCAAGACCTCCTCCAGCTCGCTCCGGTGCGCGAGGCGGTCAGGGTTCGTGGCGAACCGTGGGTCCGTGGACAACTCGGGCTGGCCCAGCACTTGGCGGCAGAACCGTTCCCACTCCCGGTCGTTCTGCACGGCGAGGAACAGCACGCCGTCCCGGGTGGGGAACGGGCCGTAGGGTGCGATGGTCGCGTGGTGCGCTCCGGTGCGGGCGGGAGCCGTGCCCGTGTACGCCGCGTAGTACATGGGGTAGCCCATCCACTCCGCGAGGGCGTCCAGCAGCGACACCTCCAGGACGGCCCCGCGCCCGGTCCGTTCGCGGCGATACAGGGCTGCGAGGATCCCGCTGAAGGCGTACATCCCCGCCGCGATGTCCGCCACCGAGATCCCCACCTTGACCTGCTCCTCGGGTGTGCCCGTGATGGACAGCAGTCCGCTTTCTGCTTGGATCAGCAGGTCGTACGCCTTGCGGTCTCGGTATGGCCCGGTGCTCCCGTACCCGGAGATGCTGCAGACCACCAGACGGGGATGACGTCGGGCCACCTCCGCCGGGGCAAAGCCCAGACGGTCCAGGGCACCGGGACTCAGGTTCTGCACGAACACATCCGCCCGCTCCAACAGCCGTGTGAGGGCCTCCCGTCCGCGCTCCGTCTTGAGGTCGAGGACCACGGACTCCTTGGACCGGTTCAGCCACACGAAGTGGCTGGACCATCCCCGCACCGCGCGGTCATACCGGCGGGCGAAGTCGCCCTCGGGCCGCTCCACCTTGATGACCCGCGCGCCCAGGTCCGCCAGCTGCCGGGTGGCAAAGGGAGCGGCCACCGCCTGCTCCACGCTGACCACGGTGATGCCCGCCAGCGCCCGCATCAGTACGATCTCGGAAGTCCCAGGACGTTGTGGGCCAGGTACGCCAGGACCAAGTTGGTGGACACCGGCGCCACCTGGTACAGCCGGGTCTCCCGGAACTTGCGCTCGATGGGGTACTCCCGGGCGAATCCGTAGCCCCCGAAGGTCTGCAGAGCCGCGTTGGCCGCCTCCCACGAGGCCTCCGCAGCCAACAGCTTGGCCATGTTGGCTTCCGGGCCGCAGGGGAGGCCTGCGTCGTAGAGCTCCGCGGCGCGGAACCGCATCAGGTCCGCAGCCCGCACCCGGGCGTAGGCCTGAGCTAGCGGGAACTGCACACCCTGGTTCTGGCCGATGGGCCGTCCAAACACCTGCCGCTCCCTGGCGTAGGCCACGGCGCGGTCCAGGAAGTAGTCGCCGTCCCCGACGCACTCGGCGGCGATGAGGATGCGTTCCACGTTCATCCCATCGAGGATGCAGCGGAAGCCTTGGCCCTCCTCACCCACCCGGTCCTCCACGGAGACTTCTAACTCCTCGAGGAACACCTCGGCGGTGTGGTGGTTGATCATGGTCCGGATGGGCCGTACGTGGACGGTCTTGCCCAGGTTCTGCCGCAGATCCACCAGGAACAGGGACAGCCCCTCTCCCCGCCGGCGGACCTGTTCGGGGGGTGTCGTCCGGGCCAGGAGGAGCATCAGGTCGGAGTGTTCCACCCGGCTCGTCCACACCTTCTGTCCGGAGATCACGTAGCGGTCACCGCGGCGGACGGCGGTGGTGCGGATGCTCGGCGTGTCCGAACCCGCCTCGGGCTCCGTGACCGCGAACGCCTGCAGCCGCAGCTCGCCGCGGGCGATGCGGGGCAGGTAGCGTTGCTTCTGCTCAGGGGTGCCGTGCCGGAGGATGGCACCCATAACGTACATCTGCGCGTGGCAGGCGGCGGCGTTGCCACCAGATCGGTGCACCTCTTCCAGGATCACCGAAGCTTCTGCCACGCCGAGCCCCGCTCCCCCATACTCCGGCGGGATAAGGGCCGCCAGGTAGCCCGCCTCCGTCATGGCCCGAACGAAGGCCTCCGGGTAGGCTTCCTGTTCGTCCAGCTCTCTCCAGTACGCTTCGGGGAACCGCGCGCACAGCTTGCGCACGCCCTCGCGCAATTCGCGGTAGGGGTCAGGGCCGGGCATACGCCTGCGGGGCGCTCTGGTACAGGTCCCCGCCGTGCGCGTCGTTCACCACCACCGCGGGGAACTCGGAAAACTCCAACTCCCAGATGGCCTCGGTCCCGAGGTCCCCGTACGCCACGGGACGCGCACGCACGATGTGGCGGGCCAGCAAGGCCGCGGCGCCACCCACGGCGGCCAGGTAGGCAGCGCGGCAGCGCACCAGCGCCTCTTTAACCTCTTGAGATCGGGTCCCCTTGCCGATGGTGATCTTGAGCCCTCGCTCCAGCAGGGGAACGGTGAACGGATCCATGCGGCCGCTGGTGGTGGGACCTGCGGGGCCCACGGGCCATCCCTCTTTAGCGGGTGCCGGCCCCACGTAATAGATCACCTGGCCCGCGAGGGGGATGGGCAGGGGCTCCCCCCGCCGCAGGGCTTCCGCCATGCGCTGGTGAGCCACGTCGCGCGCCCCGTACGCGACGCCGGAAAGGTACACCCAGTCGCCAGCCCGGAGGCGGAGGGTGTCCTCGTCCGAGAGCGGCGTGCGCAGGTAATGCTCCGTCACAGCACAACCTCTCCCCGGCGGGGCGCAGAGCAGTTGAGGTTGACGGCCACAGGCAGGGCCGCGATGTGGGTGGGGTAAGCCTCCACGTGCACCGCCAGGGCCGTACACGTCCCGCCCAACCCCTGAGGCCCCACCCCTGTGGCGTTGATGGCCTCCAGGAGCTCCCGTTCCAGCCGCGCCAGGTGGGGCTTGGGGTTGGGGACTCCCAGGGGCCGCAGCAGGGCCTTCTTGGCCAGGAGGGCCACGCCGTCGAAGGAGCTACCGAGCCCCACCCCCACGATGAGAGGTGGGCAGGCGTTGGGGCCCGCGCGCTGAACCACGTCCACCACGAACCGCTTGACCTCCGGCTCGCCCGCGGTGGCGGGCAGCATGCGCACCGCGCTGGTCATCTCCGCGCCGAACCCCTTCACCAGGGTGGCGATCCGGACGCGATCCCCGGGCACGATCTCGTAGTGGACCACCGGCGGGGTGTTGTCCCCCGTGTTCTCGCGCAGGAGGGGGTCTCGCACCACGGACTTGCGCAGGTCCCGGTAAGCCTCCCGGACTGCCGCCTCCAGCGCCTCACGGAGGCAACCGTCCACGAAGTGCACGTCTTGACCCACCTCCACGAAAAGCACCGGGATCCCGGTGTCCTGGCAGGTGGGGACGTGGGCCCGGTCCGCCAGCTCCGCGTTGTCCAGCAGCATCCGCAGCACGCGACGGCCAAGCGGCGAGGCTTCCCGCACCTCCGCCTCCCTCAGGGCGGACAGGTAGTCCGGGGGGAGCCGGCAGACGCAGTCGCGCAGCAGCCGCACCACCGCTTGCTCCACCGACCGCACCGAGACCGTCCGGGGGACCACGGGCCTCAGCGTATTCCGTATACGGTAAACTGTCAATGACTATGGCCTCGTCTCTGGTGGCGGTGGAGCGGGTACGTCTCGAGGAACAGGCCTACCGGGCTCTGCGCCGGGCCATCCTGCGGGGTGAGCTCGGAGGGGGAGCGCGCCTCGTCCAGGAGGAGCTGGCAGCTCGCATCGGCACCAGCCGCCTGCCTGTGCGGGACGCGCTGCGGCGGCTGGAGCGGGATGGGCTCGTGGAGCGGGACCGCCGCGGGACCTATCGAGTGGTGGCGTGGAGCCCGGAAGCGGTGGCGCAGGTGTACGACGTGCGGCTGCTCCTGGAGCCCGCGGCCACCGGGCGGGCCGCGGGACGCCTCCGCCCTGAGGAGCTCGGCCACCTCCAGCGGCTGCACCAGACGGCACGGCGGGCCGCGGACGCGGGGGAGGCGGATGCGTTTGTGGACCTGAACCAGCGCTTCCACTTCGCCATCTACGGGGCGTGCGGGAACCCCCGGCTGGTTCAGATCATCGAGGCGTTGTGGTTGGGGCTTCCGCCCCTCGCACCCGTGTTGCTCCCGGAGCAGCTCACACGCTCCGTGCGAGAGCACGGGGAGGTACTGCGCCAGCTTGAGGCACGGTCTTCCCGGGGAGCGGCCGCGGCCATGCGACGGCACATCGCGGCCGCCCACCGGGCGTTGGACGAGACCCTTCGGGACCGGGGGTCTAGCCAGCAGGAGTCCCGGCGGTCCCCTGCGTAGCCTGTAACGGCGAGATGGGAAAGGAGGGAGAGGGATGAGGGGACAGGCTCGGTGGACCGTACTCTTCGTCCTGGCCCTGGCGGTCCCCGCGTGGGCCCAGGCGCGAGCCAACTGGCCTCGCAGCGTCACCATCGGGTCCGCCTCTATCGGTGGCGTGTACCACGTGGTGGCGGGGGGCTACGCCAAGGTCATCCAGGAGAAGCTGGGGATCCCGGCGTCCAATCGGGTCACGGGCGGCCCCGTGCAGAACATCCAGCTCGTCCACGCCAGGCAGATCGAGCTGGGGCTGACCACCATGGGGCCGGCCTACGAGGGCATGCAGGGCATCGGGTGGGCGCGAGGCACGCGATACGACAGCATCCGGTTCACCTGGCCCATGTACACCTCCTACTACCACTGCGCGGTCCGCGGGGACGGCCCTGTGCGCTCCTTTAGCGATCTGCAGGGGCGGGTGGTGGACGTCGGGCCGCGGGGGGGCTCCGGGGAGTTCGTGTCCCTCAAGGCCTTCGAGCTGCTGGGCATCCGCCCCGCCCGCATCGTGAACCTGTCGCTGGCGGAGGGTGCCAACGCCCTGCGGGACGGACTCGTGGACGCGAGCTGCATCACCATCGGGATTCCGGTGCCCGCATGGGTCGAGCTGTCGATCACGCGCCCCACGCGGTTCGTGGCGCCCAGCCCCGATCAGATCGCGCGCCTCACGAGCCAGTATCCGTACCTGGCGTCCGCGGCCATCCGCGCGAACGCGTACCGGGGGCAGGACTACGTCATCCGGACCGTGCAGATGTACAATGCGGCCATCGTGCACCGGGACATGCCGGACGACTTCGTGTATGAGCTGACGAAGACCATTTTCGAGAACCGGGAGCTGCTGGAGCAGGTGCACCCCACGGGCGCGGAGACCCTGCCCGTGAACGTGTACTACGTCAACGGGCCGCTCCACCCAGGGGCTCTCCGCTATTACCGGGAGCGGGGCGTACAGCTGCGACCCGCGCACCAGCCGCCGCGATGAGGACACCGGTCTGAGGCCCTTCCTGAGGGGAGGCGGGCGTGGCCACGGGGCTTCGCGGGGAGAGCCTAGCGGTCACCCAGGACCAGGTCGGTTCTGCGGAAGAGCTGCGGGGGCGGCCGCTTCGGGGCGGGTGGTGGCTACTGGCGCGGGCCACGGGGATTTCCATGGCCCTGTACCACGTGGCGGTGCTGGGCTTCTACTCCACCGACCCCCAGAAAATGTACGCCTTCCACCTGATGTTCGCCTCGTTTCTGGTGTTCCTGCTGCTCCCCGCCCGCAAGGGGAGGCCGTCCCAGGTGCCCACCCCGTGGGACCTCTTCCTCCTACTGGCCAGCGCCGGGGTGGTGGTCTACCAGCTGCTGTTCTTCACGGACCTCACGAACCGAGCGGGCGTGTTCCCGACCCGCGAGGACGTGGTGGCGGGCCTGCTGCTCCTGCTGGTGGTGGTGGAGATGAGCCGACGCACCTCCGGGTGGGCGCTGCCCGTCCTTGGGGGGGTGTTCGTCTTGTACGCCTTCGTGGGCCCGTACCTACCCAGCCTGTTCAGACACAACGGGTTTCCGTTCTCCACCACCATCTCGTTCCTCTTCAGCGACAACGGCATCTACAGCGCGCCCATCGCCGCCTCCGCCCGCTACGTGTACCTTTTCATTCTGTTCGGCGCGGTGCTGGAGAGCTCCGGCATCGGTAAGTTCATCGTGAACCTCGGCTTGAGCGTGGCCGGGCACCGGCGGGGCGGTCCGGCTAAGGTATCCATCCTCACCAGCGCCCTGTTCGGCACCGCCTCGGGGTCCTCTGCGGCCAACGTGATGGTGGACGGCGTGATCAACGTACCCCTCATGAAATCCACCGGCTTCAAGCCCACGGTCGCCGGCGCCATCGAGGCCATGAACTCCACCGGCGGCCAGCTGGTACCGCCGATCATGGGCGCCGCGGCCTTCCTCATGGCCGACATCCTGGGCGTGCCGTACTCCCGGGTGGCCCTGTCCGCGCTGATCCCGGCCCTGCTGTACTACGTGGCTGCTTACTGGATGATCGATTTCTACGCGGCGCGCAACGGATTGCGGGGACTGCCGCGCGAGCGGCTCCCTCAGCTGCGGGGCGTGCTGCTCCGGCAGGGATACCTGTTGGGACCGCTGGCCTTAGTCCTGGTCCTGATCATGGGGTTCGACCAGTCGCCCTTCCGCGCGGCCCTGTGGGGGGTCGGGGCCACCGTGGCGGCGTCCTGGCTGAGTCGGGAGTCCCGTGTGGCGCATCCATGGGTGCTCGGGGGGGTCGTGGCGTATGTCCTCGCGAGCCGCCTGGGAGCCCCCCCGCTGTGGAGTTTCCTCGTGGCCTGTGCCGCGGTGGCAGGGGTGTACGCGGTGAGGCCGGAGGCGCGGGAGGGAATCCGGCGGCTCGCGGACGCCCTGTACGACGGGTCCTGGCGGTCGGTAGAGATCGCCTCCACCACCGCGGCCGCAGGGACGGTGGTGGGGATCCTGTCCCTCACGGGGCTGGGCGGCAAGCTGTCGCTGGCGCTGCTGCAGCTGGCCGGCGGGAGCCTGTTGCCCATGTTGGCGGTGGCCATGGTGGTGGCCCTGGTGCTGGGGATGGGACTCCCCACCACGGCCGCGTACGCCATCATGGCCAGCACCCTCGCGCCGGCCCTGGTTCAAGCGGGAATCCAGCCCATGGCGGCGCACCTGTTCCTCTTTTACTTTGCGTGTCTGTCGGCCCTGACTCCGCCCGTGGCCCTGGCGAGCTACGCGGCCGCCAGCCTGGCGCGGGCGCCCATGTGGGAGACGGGTTGGCAGTCCGTGCGCTTCGCGCTCGCGGGCTTCATCGTGCCGTACATGTTCACCTTCGGGCCGTCCCTGTTGATGCAGGGCCGCTGGTACGAAGTCGCGTGGGCGGTCGCCACGGGCACCGTGGGCACCCTGTGCCTTGCGGGTGCGGTGGTGGGGTACCTGCTCCGTCCGGCCACCTGGCTGGAGCGGCTCGCGATGTTCGCCGCGGCGCTGCTGCTCATCAAGCCCGGCATCGTCACCGACACCGCAGGGTTCGGGCTCCTGGCCCTCGCCCTGGTCCTGCAGCGTCTGCGCGCACCCCTCCTGGTCCCGCAGCCGGAGGGAGCGCCTACCCGGGGCACGTGACCGTCCAGGACCAGCGGGCGTGGCTGCGCCGCCGGCTCGCGCAGGGCCCGATGGTGGTGGCGCCGGGCGTGTTCGACCCTCTTTCCGCCCGGCTGGTGGAGCGCTGCGGGTTCGAAGTCGTTTACGCCAGTGGCGGCGCCATCGCCCGCTCCCTGGGTTTCCCCGACCTTGGGCTGGTGAGTCAGACGGAGGTGGCCGACGTCTTGCGGAGGATCTGCCAAGCTACCTTCCTGCCCGTGGTGGCGGACGCGGACACCGGTTACGGCGGCCCCCTGAACGTGCGGCGGACGGTGCGGGAGTGGGAGCGCGCCGGGGTGGCAGCCCTCCACCTGGAGGACCAGACCCTGCCAAAGCGCTGTGGGCAGTACGCGGGGATCTCCCTCGTGCCTGTCGAGGAGATGTCCATGCGGCTTCGTGCAGCCCTCGAGGCCCGCAAGGAGGGGGTGCTCCTGATCGCGCGCACCGACGCGCGAGCGGTGGAAGGCGTGGAAGAGGCCCTGCGCCGCGCGGCGGCGTACGCACAGGCGGGTGCCGAGGTGCTGTTCGTGCAGGGGCTTGAGACTTTGGACGAGGTGCGGTACGCGGCCCAGCAGCTTCCAAGGCCACTCGTGGTGAACGTGCCTCCCGCGGCCCGCTGGTCGCTGGCGGATCTTGAGAGGGCGGGCTGCCGCCTGGCCATCTACCCCGCAGAGCTGCAGCGGGCAGCGCTCGCCGCCATGCGCGCCGCCGCCCGTTCGCTCCACCAGTGGGGCTTCGTGGACGGGGTCGCGCTGGCCTCGCCGGAGGAACGCGACGCCCTGGTGGACACCTCGGACTGGCAGGCCCTCGTAGACCGCTACGCGGGCGTCCAGGGGTCGTGAACAGCTTGCCGGAACGTCGTCAGACATAGTCAAACATATGTGCTATATTTCAGGTATGAAGCTCTCCGAGTGGGCCAAGCGCGAAGGAATCAGTTACATCACCGCCTGGCGCTGGTGGAAAGCGGGCAAGCTGCCTGTCCCTGCCGGGCAGACCCCATCCGGGACCATCCTCGTAGACCTGCCTACTCCGGCAAAAGGGAAGACGGTGGTGTACGCCCGCGGTTCCTCTCACGACCAAAAATAGCGATCTCGACCGTCAAGTCGCCCGGGTCACGGCATGGGCGACGGAGCACGGGTTTCATGTAGACCAAGTGGTCACGGAAATCCGGGTCCGGTCTGAATGGGAAACGGGCGAAGTTTCGCCGACTTCTGGCCGCCGCATCGGTTGCAACGATTGTGGTGGAACACCGTGATCGGTTGGCCCGCTTTGGGGTGGAGTACCTGGAAGCCGCTCTCGCAGCACAGGGCCGGGGATCGTGGTCGTGGATCCGAGCGAATCAACGGATGACCTTGTGCGCGACATGATTGAAGTGTTGACGTCCTTCTGCGCCCGCTTGTACGGGCGAAGGGGAGCACGCAATCGGGCCCTGCGAGCCTTGGCCGCAGCCCGTAGGGGCGATGCTGAATGAAGGTTCTTCAAGCGTACCGCTTTGCTCTGGACCCCACACCCCGCCAGGGGCGGATGCTGGCTTCCCACGTTGGGGCCCGGCGCTTCGCCTACAACTGGGGCCTGGCCCTGGTGAAGGAGCGCCTGGATGCCCGCGCCCGGGGCGAGGAGGTGAAAGTACCCTGGACGCTTCCGGAGCTGCGGCGGGAGTGGAACCGGCAAAAGCACCTCGTCGCCCCCTGGTGGCGCGAGAACTCGAAAGAGGCGTACTCCTCCGGGCTGGCTGGCCTGGCGGATGCCCTCAAGAACTGGTCCAGTAGCCGCAAGGGCCTGCGCAAGGGCCGGAGGGTGGGTTTCCCCCGGTTCCGGAAGAAGGGGCGGGGAAGGGAGTCGGTGTGCTTCACCACCGGCGCGATCCGGGTGGACGACAAAAGCCACGTCGTCCTGCCCAGGATCGGCCGGGTGCGTACCCACGAGCCGACCACAGCCCTGCTCCGGCGCATTGAGGCGAAGAGAGCGCGCATCCTGCGGGCCACGGTGTCGCGGAAAGGCGGCCGGTGGTTCGTGAGCTTCACCTGCGAGGTGGAGCGCGAGGTGGGATCCCCCAGGTTCCCGGACGCCGTGGTGGGAGTGGACGCGGGGCTGAAGCACCTGGCGGTGCTGTCCACGGGGGAGATGGTGCCCAACCCGCGGCCGCTCAATAGAGCGCTCCGGAAACTTGCCCGGCTGAACCGGGAGCTGGCGCGGCGGAAGCAGGGAAGCCGCAACCGCGAGCAGACCCGGTGCGCCCTCGCCCGGCTGCACGCCCGCGTGGCGAACATCCGGCAGGACGCCTGGCACAAGCTCACCACCCGTCTTGCCCGCACCTATGGGACGGTGGTGGTGGAGACCCTGGGCGTGCAGGGGATGGTGCGGAACCGGTGTCTGGCGCGGGCGGTTGCGGACGCCGCGCTGGCCGAGCTGCGCCGGCAGCTCACCTACAAGACCACCTGGTACGGCTCCCGGCTGCTAGCAGCGCCGCGTGAGTTTCCATCGAGTAAGACCTGCTCCCGCTGCGGAGCGGTCAATGAGCACCTGCCCCGGTGG
>JBEQAH010000029.1:0-12010 GCA_041640435.1 bacterium
TGGCTCCTGGTGCGCGCCGTACGCGGGTTTGTGGGCCTTCCGCAGACCGAGGAGCTCCTGGAGCTGGTGGCCCTGGGGACGGTGGCGGACGTGGTGCCCCTGGTGGGCGACAACCGCGTGCTCGTCCGGGCAGGCCTGGAAAGGATCGCGGCCTCGCCGCTTCCGGGCCTGCGGGAGCTGGTCCGGGTCGCAGGAATCTCAGGGCCCGTGCGCGCGGACGACGTGGCGTGGCGGCTTGCGCCCAGGTTGAACGCGGCGGGCCGGGTGGACTCCGCGGGTTGGAGCCTGCAGTTGCTGCTCACCGACGACCCCAAAGAGGCGCGGGAGTTGGCCGCGCGGCTGGAGGCGCACAACAGCTACCGCCAGCGGCTGCACGAAGAGGCGCTCGGTGCCGCGGTGGCCCAGGTGGAGGGACTGGGGCTCAGAGAGCGGCCTGCGGTGGTGGTGTGGGGAGAGGGATGGCACCCCGGTGTGGTGGGGCTGGTGGCGGGCCGCCTGCGGGAGGCGTACGGCAGACCCGCGGTGGCGCTGTGTGTGGAGGGCCATCGGGCCCGAGGCTCCGCGCGCGGCGTACCGGGGTTGGACCTGGTGGCCGTCCTTTCAGACTGCGCGCACCTGCTGGACCGCTTCGGCGGGCACGCGCAGGCCGCGGGCCTGGAGCTTTCAGAGGTCCGACTTGAAGCGTTCCGGGAGCGGTTTGAGCGCGCGGTGGCCGAGCGGCTCGGACCGGAGGCCTTCATCCCGACGCTGATGGTGGAGGCCGAGATCTCGCTCGCGGACCTGAACGAACACCTCGTGGAAGAGCTGGAGCGGCTTGAGCCGTACGGCGCGGGGAACCCCCGCCCCCTACTTCTCGTGCGCGGCGTGGAACCCCTTGAAGTGGGAGCCTGGGGCACGGCCGAGCACCTTTGGATGCGCGTGTGGGACGGATCCCGTTCCATGGAGGCGGTGTGTTTCGGCCTCGGCTCCTGGGGGGAACTGGTGGCGTTCGCGCGTCCCTCGCTGAACCTGGTGGGGTTCCCGGAGCGGGACCGCTGGAAGGGCGGGCTGCGGCTCGTGGTGGAGGACCTCTCTGCACCGGAGGTGGACGTAGAACGCGTGCTGTCTGACACCGGGGCCTTGCTGCGGCGGCTTCGGGACCGTGCGGAAGACTACCTGGGGGAGCTGTACCGTGGGGTAGAGCTGCGCCCGGCGCTGTACACCAAGCTGGTGGGTGTGACCTTCGAGGGCCGCCAGGACGTGGCGGCCCTTTTGAGGCCGGGCGAGCCCCTGCGCCTGGTGCGGGAGCCCGCAAACCCCCACGACCCGCACGCGGTGCGCGTGGTTCGCGAAGACGGCTCTCCGGTGGGGTACCTGAGCGCCGCGGTGGCTGGCCGCCTGAGTCCCCAGATGGATCGGGGAGCTCGGTACCGCGCCACGGTGGCAAGCATCACGGGAGGGGGAGACCGCCACTTGGGTGTGAACGTCCGCCTCGAGCTCGAGGAGGATGGCGAGCGGCCCCACCGTGGAGGGCTACGCCCTTCCGTGGTGTACGCCTCGGACACCGATAGACTGGTACGCTTGCTCACCGGAGGGAGAAGCCTTGCGGAGGGCCCGCACCGGGCCCTGCGGTGCCTTAGGGAGGGGAGTCGCGTTTTCGTAGCGGTGGCGCCCGCCCAGGCCTGGTCAGATCTCGTGGCGGCAGCCGTCGCCACAGCAGGCCGGGCGGTGTGGGTATTCCCGACCTGCGAACTCGCGCAAGCCCGGTGGGAGGTGTGGCGGGGGGCGCTGGAGCGGATCGGCCTGGACGTTGTGCGCCTGCACGGGCTAGTCTCCGCCCGCGAGCTCGCTGAGTCCGAGGAAGCGGTTCGCCAGGGCGCAGGAGATGTGGTGATCACTACCCGGGCCTACCTGGAATCCCGGCCGGAGCTCTTGGACCCGCGGGCCCTGGTGGTGGCCGAGGGATGGTGGTCCGCAGACCTCCCCCTGTTCGTGGAACACCATCCGGGCCCCGCGCTTTGGGTTGTGTGGAACCCACAGGCCAGGGCTCCGGACGGCTGGGAGACGTTCGGGGAACCGGTCCCCAGAACCGGGGTGCGGCTATTGGATCACAGGGGGACGCGGGGGCGCGAGGACAGGGTGGCGGCAACCTGGATGCGCGGGGGGCGGTCGGTGCTATTCGCAGCCGGTGCGCGCTCCGCGGTGCGGTGGGCGGAGCGGCTGGGCCCGGAGGGCCCTGTGGCTTACGACCACCCCGCCCTCCCGCGGCGCGTGAGGGAGACTCTAGCGGACCTTCTGGGGCAGGGCCGCCTCAGCTGCGTGGTGTACGGAGGCGAGGTACCGGAGGTCCTGAGGGGAGTGGATTGCGCGGTGTGGCTTGCCCCGGTGGCGCTGGACCGCTTCCTGCAACAGGCCGCCTGCGTGCTAGACGGGTCCCCGCGGGTGACGTTAGCCCTCGCCTTTGGCCCCTCTGACCTGGAGGAGGCTCAGAAGGAGCTTTGGAGCCGACACCCTCCGAGGAGCGCGCTTGTGGCCGTATACCGGTTGCTGCGGGAACGAGGGGAGGTCCTGTGGCCCGAGCCCGGCTTGGCCGCAGCCGCGGCCGAGGCCACGGGTTTGGATCCCGCGGTCCTCGTTCCCGCCTGCGTACGCACGTTTGAGCAGGCAGGGCTGATCTCCAGGGAGCGGGTAGGCGGGGGATGGCGGCTGAACGTGCTTCAGGTGGAAGGGCGGACAGACCTAGCTCGAGTCCCGCGTTTTCAGGAAGGGGAAGCCAGCCGGGCGGCCTTTCAAGCGGGCGCGGCCCTGCTGGTTCGGGCCCCGGCGGTGGAGGTGTTGGAGCGGGTGGCTTCCGCGTCGGTTGCCGCCCGCGCGGGAACGGGTACAGGATAAGGTGATGGCTACGCGGGCTGCGGGTACGCCCCAGGAAGTCAGCCTCCCGCCGGAGGTACAGCGCCTCCTCGAGCGCGTGGCAGAGGTGCAGCCTCACGCGGACCTGGAGCTAGTGCGCCGTGCGTACGCGTTCGCAGCTCAGGCCCACGCGGGACAGCTCCGGCGGTCCGGTGAGCCGTACGTCCTGCACTCCGTGGCCGTGGCTCAGATCCTCGCGGACCTCCGCATGGACGTCACCACGGTGGCCGCAGCCCTTCTGCACGACGTGGCTGAGGACACACCCCAATCCCTGGAGGACGTGCGCCAGCAGTTCGGCGAGGAAGTCGCGTCCCTGGTGGACGGGGTCACCAAGCTGGGCAAGATCCAGTGGAAGACCCAGGAGGAGCGGCAGGCGGAGAACCTCCGCAAGATGTTCCTGGCCATGGCCAGCGACGTCCGCATCATCCTCGTCAAGCTCGCCGACCGCCTGCACAACCTCCGGACCATGGACGTCATGCCCCCGGACCATCAGCGCCGGAAGGCCCGGGAGACCCTGGAGATCTACGCACCCCTGGCCAAGCGGTTGGGGATCGGCCAGCTCCAGAACGAGCTGGAGGACCGGGCCTTCGCCATCCTGGAGCCGGAGGCGTACCGGGAGATCACGGAGGCCCTGCGGGAGGCACAGGCGCAGCAGGAGGAGGTGCTCCGGACCATCCAGGAGGAGCTGCACCGGGAGCTGAACCGGGCGGGGATCCGGGTGGACCGCCAGCACATCAGCGCGCGGCCCAAGCACGCGTACAGCATCTACCGCAAGATGCAGCGGCCGGAGTACCAGGGCCGAGGGATTGCCCGCATCTACGACCGCCTGGGCGTGCGCGTGATCGTGGACGACGTGAAGGACTGCTACGCGGCCCTGGGGGTGGTCCACTCCCTGTGGCGGCCCATCCCGGGGGAGTTCGACGACTACATCGCCAACCCCAAGCCCAGCGGCTACCAATCCCTTCACACCGCCGTGATCTACCGGGGGGTGCCCCTGGAGATCCAGATCCGCACCCACAGGATGCACCAGGAGGCGGAGTACGGTATTGCGGCCCACTGGCGCTACAAGGAGGGCAAGGCGGGGCGCGGCGACCGGGCGTTCGAGGAGAAGCTGTCGTGGCTGCGCCAGCTCCTGGAGTGGCACCAGGAGATGCAGGACGCCCAGGAGTTCATGCGGTCGGTGAAGCTCGACCTGTTCCGGAACGAAGTGTTCGTGTTCACCCCCAAGGGCGACGTCATCGACCTTCCCAGCGGCGCCACCCCGGTGGACTTCGCGTACCGCATCCACACGGACGTGGGGCACCGGTGCGTGGGGGCCAAGGTGAACGGCCGGCTCGTGCCTTTGAGCTACCGCCTGCGCAGCGGGGACATCGTGGAGATCGTGACGTCCAAGGCCTCCGGTGGGCCGAGCCGGGACTGGCTGGAGTTCGTGGTAACCAGCAACGCCCGCACCAAGATCCGGCAGTGGTTCCGCAAGCAGCAGCGCGAGGAGAACGTGGCCCGGGGCAAGGAGATGCTGGAGCGGGAGCTCCGCCGGATGGGGCTGGTGTCCAGCCTGCTGCGCGCGGACCGGATCAAGGAGGCATGCGAGCGCCTGCAGGTTCCCGGGGAGGAAGACCTGTACGCCGCCCTGGGGAACGGCGACCTCACCCTGCTGCAGGTGGTCCAGGCCCTGGGGGGTCCCCCCTCTGTGCCCCTCGAGCCCGCAGCCCCAGCCGTGACGCCAACCCAGGTGGCGCCCGCGGCGCGCGGCCTGCGGATCCGGGGAGTCGACAACGTGCTGATGACCCTGGGACGGTGCTGCATGCCGCTTCCAGGCGACGACGTGGTCGGGTACATCACCCGGGGACGGGGCGTCACCATCCACCGCAAGGACTGCCGGAATCTGGACTACCTCCGGCAGCACGCGGAGCGCCTGTTGGAGGTGGAGTGGGAGCCCTCCCCGGACGGGAGCTACCCCGTGGAGATCCAGGTGGAGGCTCTGGACCGGGTGGGCTTGTTGAAGGACGTCCTCGCCGCGGTGGCCGACACCCGGACCAACGTGCTGTCGGTGAACGCGCGGGTCCGGAAGGACAAGGTGGGTGTGATCCACCTCACCGTGGACATCCGGAACGTGGGGCAGCTCACCGCGGTCCTGCAGCGCATCGGGAAGCTCCCGGACGTCTACCGCGTGGAGCGAGTGGCTGCGGGCGGGCGGTAGGGCCGGCACCTTAAACCTCAGAACAAACCCGGAGGGGCTCATGGGACTTCTCGAGAACCGCTGTGCCCTCGTCATGGGGGTGGCGAACCGCTGGAGCATCGCCTGGGGGATCGCCCGCGCCTTCCACCGGGAGGGCGCTCGGTGCGTGCTCACCTACTTGGGGGAAAGAGAGGAGGAGAACGTGCGCAAGCTGGCCACGGAGCTGCGCGACCCCGTGCTCCTCCGGTGCGACGTGACCCGGGACGAGGACCTGGAGGCCCTGCGGGAGGAACTGCAGCGCCAGGTGGGCCAGGTGGACGCGCTGGTCCACAGCATCGCGTACGCGAAGACCGAGGATCTGCGGGGCCGCTTCCTCGATACAAGCCGTGACGGCTACCTCCTCGCGCAGAACGTGAGCAGCTACTCCCTTGTGGCCTGCACCCGGGCGGTGGCGCCGCTCATGCCCGAGGGCGGCTCTGTGGTCACCCTCACGTACCTCGCCAGCGAGCGGGTGTTCCCCAACTACAACGTGATGGCGGTTTGCAAGGCGGCCCTGGAGGCGTGCGTGCGCTACCTGGCGTACGAGCTGGGGGAGCGGGGGATCCGGGTGAACGCCATCTCCGCAGGACCCATCCGCACCGCCTCCGCCCGGGCGGTGGCGGGTTTGGCGGAGTTCATGGAAGCGTACAAGCAGCGCGCGCCTCTGCGGCGCACCGTGGACGCGGACGAGGTGGGCGACGCCGCGGTGTTCCTGGCGAGCCCCCTCAGCCGCGGCGTCACGGGGCAGGTGCTGTTCGTGGACGCGGGCTACCACATCATGGGCGTGTAGGCCCGGGGAGGGCGACGTGGCCAGGACCGCGCAGCGCGTGTCGGTGTTCCAGGAGTCGGTGATCCGGGAGATGACCCGCCTGTGCCAGCAGCACGGCGGGATCAACCTGGCCCAAGGGTTCCCCGACTTCGACCCACCCCGGGAGCTGGTGGAAGCCGCCCACCGGGCGCTGCGGGATGGCTACCACCAGTACGCCATCACCTGGGGGGCTCCCAGCTTCCGGCAGGCGCTGGCGGACAAGATGGACCGGCACTACGGGCTCCACTACGACCCGGAGCGTCACCTGACGGTGACCTGCGGAGCCACGGAGGCCATGATGGCCACCATGCTGGCCACCGTGGACCCCGGGGACGAGGTGGTGGTGTTCGAGCCCTTCTACGAGAACTACGGCCCCGATGGGGCGCTCGCCGGCGCGCGTCTGCGGTACGTGCCGCTGAACCTGGACGACCCCGAGTTCCCCTACGACCCGAAGGAGCTGGAGCAGGCGTTCGGGCCGCGCACCAAGGCGGTGGTGCTGAACACCCCGCACAACCCCACGGGCAAGGTGTTCCGGCGGGACGAGCTGGAGCACCTGGCGGATCTCTGCCGGCACTACGACGCCCTCGCCATCACCGACGAGGTGTACGAGCACATCACCTACGACGGGGCGAAGCACACGAGCCTGGCGTCCCTTCCCGGCATGGCGGAGCGCACGGTGGTGGTGGGGTCCCTGAGCAAGACCTACAGCGTGACCGGCTGGCGGGTGGGCTGGGCCGCGGTGCGCGACGCACGGCTCAGCGAGGCGATCCGGAAGGCGCACGACTTCCTCACCGTGGGCGCGCCCGCACCGCTGCAGGAGGCGGGGGCCGTCGCCCTTCGCTTCCCAGAGGCGTACTACGAGGAGCTGGCGCGCGGTTACCAGTGCAAGCGTGACCTGCTGCTTGGCGCCCTGCGGCGCGTGGGGTTCCGGCCGACGGTGCCGAGGGGCGCGTACTACGTGATGGCGGATTTCCGCGCGCTGTCCCGTGAGGACGACGTGACTTTCGCCCGGCGCCTGGTGGAGGAAGTGGGCGTGGCCACCGTCCCCGGCTCGTCCTTCTTCCACGACCCCGCGCGGGGCCGCGGGGTCGTCCGCTTCGCGTACCCCAAGCGGGAGGAGACCCTGGAGGAGGCCGCGCGGAGGCTGGCGCGGCTTGCGGAGCGGGTGTGAGGGCCCTCGTCCAGCGGGTGCGGCGGGGCGCGGTGTGGGTGGACGGCCGTCTCGTCTCGGAGATCGGCCCGGGCTTGGTGGTGTTGGTGGGCGTGCGGCACGGGGACACCGAAGACGACGCCCGGTGGCTGGCGCGCAAGGTGGCGCAGCTTCGCGTGTTCGCAGACGACCAGGGCAAGATGAACCGGTGCGTGCTGGAGGTGGGCGGCGCGGTGCTATCCGTCTCCCAGTTCACGCTGTACGGCGACGCGCGCAAGGGGAACCGGCCGAGCTTCGTGGACGCGGCCCACCCCGAGCGCGCCCGCTCACTGTACGAGGTGTTCAACGAAGCGCTGCGGGCAGCTGGGGTTCCGGTGGCCACCGGCCAGTTCGGCGCGGTGATGCTGGTGGAGATCCACAACGACGGCCCCGTGACCCTGTGGCTGGATACCGAGGTCCTGCGCACATGACGGATGAAGACCTGCGCCGCTGCCTGCGCACCCACCTCCAAGCGCTCGGGGTGCCTGCACCCGCGGACGCCGAGCTCCCGGTGGCGCTCCTGCGCGCGGTGCTGGAGCGGCTCAATGCGCTGGATGCGGTGGAGCTGGACGGGCACGAGCCCCTTGCGCTCCCGTGGACCCAGGAGGGGCCGTGGACCTCCTCCAGCTGACCCTGTCGCAGGCCGGGGCGCGGCTACGGCGGGCAGAGCTTTCGCCCCAAGAGCTGGTGGAGGCGGCGCTGGCGCGGGCCCGGTCCGTGCAGCCTCATCTCAACGCCTTCGTGTGGCTGGACCCGGAGCGCGCCAGGGCTGAAGCGCGCGGGGTTTCAGCCCGTCCCTGCAGCAGCCGTCTGTGGGGCATCCCCCTCACCCTCAAGGACCTCATCGCCCAAAAGGATGCGCCGTTCACCTGTGGGTCGGCGCGTCGCCGAGACGTGGTGGCAGACCGGGACGCTGAGGTGACCCGCCGGCTGCGGGAGGCGGGCGTGGTCTTCGTGGGACGCGCGCACCTGCACGAGTTTGCGTACGGCGTCTCGAGCGAAAACCCCCACTTCGGCCCCGCCCGCAACCCTTGGGACCCGCGGCGCTCGCCGGGGGGCTCAAGCGGCGGCAGCGCGGTGGCCGTGGCCACGGGCTGCGTCCTGGCGTCGGTGGGGACCGATACCGGCGGCTCCGTGCGCATCCCTGCCGCCCTGTGCGGGGTTGTGGGCTTCAAGCCGACCTACGGCCTCCTGTCCAGGGACGGGGTTTTCCCGCTCAGTCCTTCGCTGGACCACGTGGGCCCCCTGGCCCGCACGGTGGAGGACGTGGCCATCGTGCTGGAAGGGCTGGCGGGTGCACCGGGCCGCTACACGGCTCTAGACTTCGGTGCGCATGGGTTGCGGATCGGGGTGCCGGAAGGTGCGTTCTGGGAACTGGCCGCAGATGGGGTGCTGGAGCGGTTCGAGGAAGCCATCCGGCTGCTGGAGCGGGAGGGAGCCCGCCGGGTGCCGGTGGACTTTCCGTGGGAAGCGGCTTCCGCGGTGGCCACGGCGCTGCTCATGGTGGAGGCCAGTTGGGTGCACCTGGAGGCGCTGCGGCAGGCGCCCGAGAGCTTCGGCCCGGACGTGCGGGAGCGGTTGCTGGCGGGGCTTGCGCTTCCGGCGGAGCGGTACGTGCGGGCTCTTTCGGTCCGGCGCGCCCTCATCCGGCGGGCTCAGGAATTGTGGAGGACCGAGGTGGACGTGCTGGCGACACCCACCACCCCGATCCCGGCACCGCGCCTGGGCGAGCAGGTGACAGGGCTTCACGGCCAGGAGCGGGATACGCGCGCTCTGTTGACCCGCTTCACCAACCCCTTCAACGCCCTGGGTCTTCCCGCTCTCTCCGTGCCCTGCGGGTTCGTGGACGGCTTACCTGTCGGGCTCCAGTTGGTGGGGGGACCCGGTCAGGAGGTCGTGGTGCTGGCTGCGGGCCATGCGTTCGAACGGGCGCGCGGACCATTCCCCAGCCCTCCGCTCTAGCCGTTCGGGCCCTCATCCTGCTGATCGTGGTCCTGTCGGGGTGTGGCGCGCTCGCGCCTTCGGGACCGGTTCCGGTGGCTCTAGAGCTGGTGGCCGGCGGGTTCCAGTCTCAGACCCGGCGGGGGGTGGAGCTGGTCGTGCGCGGTGACGAGCGGATTCCGGCGCTTGTGGGTCTCTACGTGTTCTCTGACTCCTGCGGCGGCCAGATCTGGCCGCTGCGCGGGGCAGCCCGCCGGTGGACCACCGAGCTGCTGCTGCACACCCGGCTCCGTCACCTCGCTCAGGCCAGGAAGCTGGACATCAGCCGCTGCTCGAACTCCCTGGTGACCTCCGAGAGATCCTTGATGGTGTCCACGCCCCGCCAGTAAGCCCGGGAGCGGTAAGCCCCCAGGCGGCCCTGGGCCGCCAGCGCGGGGAACGTGGTGGTCTCGTGGTCGCCCACGTCCGGCAGCAAGTCCCGCACCGATCGGCTCAGGACGTAGATGCCGGCGTTGATCCAGTACGGGAGCTCGGGCTTCTCGTGGAAGCCCGTGATGCGGTCGTCCTCGGTCACGTCCACGATCCCGTAAGGACTCACGAAGGGGCTCAGGACCAGGGTGGCCACGTCGCCCCGGCGCCGGTGCAGGTCCACGACCTCGCGGAGCGGCACGTTGGTGATCACGTCGCCGTTGGTGGCTACGCACACATCCCCTTCGACCAGCCCGAGGGCCTGCTTGAGGGCTCCGCCGCGCCCCAGGGGCTCGGACTCCACGGAGTACCGGATCCGGACGCCCCACTTGCGTCCGTCGTCGAAGTAGTCCTGGATCACCTCGTGTCGGTAGCCGCAGGCGACCACCACATCCGTGACACCCTGGGTGCGCAGCCACTCGATTTGGTAGGCGAGGATGGGGATCCCGAGGACCTCCACCATCGGCTTAGGACGGTCCTGGGTGTAGGGGCGAAGCCGCTCGCCCTTCCCGCCTGCCAGGATCACCGCGTGCACTGGCCGACACCTCCTGTCGTCAAGTTCGCACCGCCAGGTCTTCCGGGTGGACCTGCCGGGCGAGGGGCTGAAAGCCGCATCCGGGGTGCAGGATCCCCGCAAGGGTGCGCAGGCCTTCCACCAGCCGTGGGCCCGGCCGGCTGAAGTGGGCGTTGGCGTCCACGGCGAACACGCGGCCCTCCCGGAGCGCCCGCAGCGACCGAAAGGGAGGCTGCGCGGCCAGCTCCCCGAGCCGCGCCCACGTGCTCGCCAGCGGGAACCCGCACGGCATCAGCACCACCACGTCCGGGTCCGCCTCCGCCACGCGCTCCCATGTGGTGCGCCATGACGGCCGTCCCGGCTCGCCCAGCACGTCCACCCCGCCCGCGAGGGCCACCATCTCGGGTACCCAGTGGCCGGCCACGTACGGCGGGTCGAGCCACTCCACACACGCCACCCGAGGCCGCGGGAAGCCCAAAACCCTCTGGGCCACGCTGCGAACCTGGGAGGCGAGGGATCGGGCCACGTCCTCGCCCACCTGCGGGACCCCCGCCGCACGTGCCACGCGGCGCACATCCTCCCAGACGCCCTCCAGGGTGGTGGCTTCCAGCGACACCACCCGGACGCCCGGCAGCGCCTCCTGCAGTGGCACCACCTGTGAGGGGGAGACCGCGCACACCTCGCACACGCCCTGTGCGACCACGAGGTCGGGCCGCAGCGACCGCACCGCCTTTAGGTCCACAAAGAACAGGGGTTTACCGGAACTCAGCAGTTCCCGCACCTGCCGGTCTACCTCAGCGCTCGGGCGGTGTGGGTCCACCGCGGTGTGGACCACCCGCGGGCGCAACGCCGCTTCCGGGGGGTAGTCGCACTCGTGGCTCACCCCCACGACCCGGTGCCCCAGGCCGAGGGCCCAGAGGATCTCCGTGGCGCTCGGCAGCAGGGAAAGGATCCGCACGGATCCCATTCTGCCACGGGGGCGCGGAACCGGTCACTCTGGTACAATCCTGGCACGAGCCCGGCGAGGAAAGGGAGGAGTAGGCGCAGCCCCGTCGCGCAGCGAGGGGACGATGGGTGGAAGTCCCCCGGCGGGTGCGGTCGAAGACGCCCTGGAGCCGGCGGGTCCGCCCCGTAGCGCGGGCTGAGGGCCGCCCGGGGTCATTGGGCGGAACGAGGGTGGTACCGCGGGGCTGCGCTCCGTCCCTTGGGACGGGGCGCCTTCATTTGCGGCGGAAGGCGGGAGGAGGATGGAAAGGCACCGGGCACCGCGCGGGATGCGGGACGTGCTGCCGCCTGAGTCCTGCCGGTGGCAGTGGCTCGTGTCCCGATGCCGTGAAGCCGCCCACCGGTTTGGCTACCGGGAGATCCGTACACCGCTGGTGGAACACACGGAGGTGTTCCTGAAGGGGGTGGGGGAGGGCACGGACATCGTGGAGCACGAGATGTACACCTTCGCCGACCGGGCGGGCCGCAGCCTGTCGCTGCGGCCGGAGGGCACCGCGGGGGTGGTGCGCGCGTACGTGGAGCACGGGATGCACACCTGGCCCCAGCCGGTGAAGCTGTACTACGTGGCGGAGATGTTCCGCTACGACCGGCCGCAGGCCGGCCGCTACCGGCAGCACACCCAGTTCGGCGCTGAGGTCCTGGGCGCCGCGGGCCCCAGCGCAGACGTGGACGTGCTGAGCCTGGCGGTGCGGACCCTGCAAGGGCTGGGGCTGCGCCAGGTGCAGGTGCACCTGAACAGCGTAGGGGACCAGCGGTGCCGCCCGGGCTACCTCAAGGCGTTCCGCGACTACTTCCAGGCGTACTACGACCGGCTCGACGACGACAGCCGGCGGCGCCTCGCGACCAACCCCCTACGCATCCTCGACTCCAAGGTGGAGCAGACCCGCGAGATCGCCCGTGGCGCGCCCAGGACCCTCGACTACCTGTGCGCGGACTGCCGCGCGCACTTCGACGCGGTGGTTCGCAAGCTCAGGGTGC
>JBEQAH010000030.1:0-11796 GCA_041640435.1 bacterium
GTGCGCTGCAGCGCCAGGAACAGCAGGAGGATGGCCGCGGTGTTCGCGAGGGCACTCCCCACCACGTCCGCCCGCCACGGGCGGGCTTTGCGAGACCCGAGGTCCCTCCGCGTGAGGAGCCACGTACTTTGCGCCACGAGCGCCGTGCACGCGCCGATGCTCGCACCCAAGAAGGGGAAGGGGGTGATCTGGAGCCCAGCGCGCCGGAAGGTGTCACCCAACGCGAAGGCCACGGCTCCACCGAAAGCCAGCAGAATCCCTCCCGGGTCCATCCGACCTGGAGCATCGCTGTGGCGCTCCCGGATCACCACCCACAGTCCCAAGGTGATGAGCACGGCGCCTACCAGTTGACCCGGCCTCGGAAGCTCCTTCAGCACCGCAAGCCCGATCAGCGCAGCAAACAGGGTGTTGGACAGCCGGATGGCCGTAGAGCGTGAGGGGCCGATCCGCAGGACGCTCTGGTAGGACAGGTTGCGGCCCGCCACGGTGCCGCAAAGGCCTCCCAGGACGAAGAAGGCGAAGGATGCCGGGGTCAGAGCCCCGAGCGCTCCCCGGGCCCACTCCACCACCGCCAGCGCCGCGAACACCGCGACGTTGGTGACGATGCTCACGAACACCCCCGCTTCCGGCGCCACGGGCGAAGACCCCACCATGAAGCGGCGCGAGAGCACGGTGGCGAGCGCGAAGGCCCCTGCGGCCAACAGCGCAAAGAGTTCTCCCACCATCGCGGCTGGCTCCCATCTTGCCACAGGTCTGCACGGCCGCCCCGCCGACGCCTCTCGGAAATGCAGACAGCCTGCGTCGCTCGTGGCCCGAGGGACTCGGGCCCGCCGCACGCCTGCCCGGATGGGCGCCGCTCAGAGGATCGCCGGCTCCCGGTACTCGCCCCACACGGAGCGGAAGACGTCGCAGATCTCGCCCAGCGTGGCGTACGCCTTCACCGCGTCGAGGATGGGGTACATGGTGTTGCCCCCCGCCTCGGCAACCCGGCGCAGCTCCGCCAGGGCCGCGGCCACGCGCTCGGGGTCGCGCTCCGCCCTCACCCGCTTCAAGCGCTCCACCTGCCGCCGCTCCACCTCCGGCGGGATCTTGAGGATGGGGATGCTCTGCGGCTCCCCGGAGGCGAATTCGTTGACGCCCACCACGATCTTCTCCTTGCGCTCCAGCTGCTGCTGGTAGTGGTAGCTGGCGTCCGCGATCTCCCGCTGGGGGAATCCCAGTTCGATGGCCGCCAGCATCCCCCCGAGCTCGTCGATGCGCCGGATGTACCGCCAGGCCTCCTCTTCGATGCGGTGGGTGAGGGCTTCCACGAAGTACGACCCGCCCAGAGGGTCCACGGTGTTCGCCACCCCGCTCTCGTAGGCGAGGATCTGCTGGGTGCGCAACGCCACGGTTACCGCCTCCTCCGTGGGCAGCGCGTAGGTCTCGTCCATGGAGTTGGTGTGCAGCGACTGTACGCCGCCCAGGACTGCGGCCAGAGCCTGGATGGCCACCCGGGCGATGTTGTTCAAAGGCTGCTGCGCGGTGAGGGACACGCCTGCGGTCTGGGCGTGGGTGCGGAGCATCCAGGAGCGGGGGTTCCGGGCACCGAAGCGCTCCCGCATGATCCGGGCCCACATGCGCCGGGCCGCCCGGAGCTTGGCGATCTCCTCGAAGAAGTCGTTGTGGATGTCGAAGAAAAAGCTCAACCGGGGGGCGAACTGGTCCACGTCCAGCCCCCGCTCAACTCCCGCCTGGACGTACGCGATCCCGTCCGCCAGGGTGAAGGCGAGCTCCTGCACCGCCGTGGCCCCCGCCTCCCGGATGTGGTAGCCGCTGATGGAGATGGGGTTCCACTGGGGAGTCTCCCGCACGGAAAACTCAAAGGTGTCGATGACCAGCTTCATGCTGGGCCGCGGCGGGACGATCCATTCCTTCTGCGCGATGAACTCCTTGAGGCAGTCGTTCTGAATGGTGCCCCGCAGGCGCGACCGGGGGATGCCACGCCGGTCCGCCACCGCCACGTACATGGCGTACAGGACCGCCGCGGGCGCGTTGATGGTCATGGACGTGCTGACCTCGTCCAGCGGGATCCCTTCGAAGAGGAGCTCCATGTCCGCGAGGGTGTCGATGGCCACCCCTTCCCGGCCCACCTCGCCCAGGGACCGCGAGTGGTCGGAGTCATAACCCATGAGGGTGGGCATGTCGAAAGCCACGGACAGCCCCGTCTGGCCCTGCTGCAGCAGGTAGTGGAAGCGGCGGTTTGTGTCCTCCGCGGTCCCGAACCCGGCGAACTGCCGCATGGTCCACAGCCGGCCCCGGTACATGGTGGCGTGGATCCCGCGGGTGTACGGGTACTCGCCGGGCCACCCGATGTCGCGCTCGAAGTCCACCTGGGCCAGATGGTCCGGCCCGTACAGCGGCTCCACCGGCAGGTCCGACAGGGTGGTGAACCGCCAGGGCCGCTCAGGCTGGCGCTGCAACGTTTCCCGGAGCGTCGTCTCCTCCCACCGCCTGCGGGCCTCTGCCAACCCCTCTATCCGATCCCGGGTCACCGCCATCCCCACCACCTCCGCTCGACGGAACTCGACGAGTCTCTCCGTACGATTCCCCCTTCTAGCCCTGAGCCCTCAGCCGTCGGACCTCCTCGGTGAGCTTCGGCACGATCTGGAACAGGTCCCCCACGACACCAAGGCTCGCCAGCTGGAAGATGGGCGCGTTCGGGTCCTTGTTGATCGCCACGATGTACTTGGAGCCGGACATCCCCGCCAGGTGCTGGGGCGCTCCGGAAATCCCGACCGCGATGTACACCGTGGGACTCACCGTCTTCCCCGTCTGGCCGATCTCGTAGTCGTGCGGCACCCAGCCGCTGTCCACCGGGGGCCGGGACGAGCCCACGGCTGCGCCGAGCTCTGCCGCCAGGGCGTCTAGGAGCGAGAAGTTCTCCGGCCCTCGCAGGCCGCGGCCTCCTGAGACGATCACCTCCGCCTCGGTGAGGGAAACCCGCTCCCGCTGCAGGGCCCGCGTCTCCACCACCCGGGAGCGCGGCGGGCTCACCGACACCTGCACCCACTCCACCTGCGCCGTGCGCCCTTCCTGCCTCGCTGCGGGCGGGAACACTTTGGGCAAGACCACCGCCACGTGGGGACCCTCCTGTCGGTACTCTGCGGTGGCCATGACCTTCCGGGTGTACATGGGGCGGCGGGCCAGCAGGCGGCCTTCCTCCAGCCACAGGGCCTCCACGTCCGTGACGATCCCGGCCCCGGCCCGCACGGCGAGGCGCGGTGCGCAGTCCCGACCCCAGGCGGTGGACGGGACGACCACCAGCCACGGCGTCCTCTCCCGTACCAGCGCGGTCAAAGCCTCGGTGTACCCGTCGGTGGTGTAGGCCTGCAGGTGGGGGTGGTCTACGGCGAGGACCGTATCAGCGCCGTATTCTCCAAAAGCCTGCGCGGGGTTTACGAGCCCGTGCCCGAGGACCAGCGCCACCAGACGCCCTCCCCGGGCGTTCGCGAGCTCGCGACCTTTCCCCAGCAGTTCGAGTGTGATCCGCCGGGGGCTTCCGCCCGCGTGGTCTGCGACGATCCACACGTCATTCGGCATCCTCGCACCTCACAGGACTTTCGCGGTCTCCTGGAGGAACCGCGCGATGAGCCGCGCGGCCTCCTCCGGTGAGTCGGGAGTGACGATCTGGCCCGCCTGTCTGCGGGGCGGCGGCTCAAAGCGGGTGTAGCCCACGCGGGAGGCCTGCGCACCCACCTCCTGCGGCTCCAGCCCGAGCTCGGAAAGCCCCAGGGTGCGGATCTCCTTGCGCTTGGCCCTCATGATGCCCGGCAGCGTGGGGTAACGGGGCTCGTTGATGGTGCGCTCCACGGTGAACACCGCAGGGAGCGGGACCTCAAGAAGCTCCACCCCGCCTTCCACCTCCCGCTCCACGGTCGCACCTCCGTCGCGGAGTTCGAGCTTGGAGATGGCCGTGGCCTGAGGCAACCCGAGATACTCCGCGAGCGCGGGACCGACCACCGAAGCGTTGTCGTCGGTGGCGAGCCGGCCGCACAGCACCAGGTCGTAGCGCAGCTGTCGCACCACCTGAGCCAGGACCCTGGCCACCTGCAGGGGGTCTGCCCCCTCCAACGCGGGATCGCTCACGTGGACCGCCTCGTCGGCGCCCATGGCCAGGGCCGTGCGGATCGCCTCGGCTGCGCGGGCGGGCCCCACGCACACCACGGTGACGGTCCCTCCGTGCTTTTCCCGAACCCTCAACGCCTCTTCCACCGCGTGCTCGTCGTAGTAGTTCAGGATCCAGTTGAGACCCTGCTCGTCGATGCCGCTGCCGTCCGGCCGAACCCGGATGGGCTGCTCGGTGTCGGGGACCTGCTTGATGCACACCACGACGTCCATGCGCACCTCCACGACTCTGGTCTACCAAACGTTCGTTACACTATGAAAGGAGGTTCCGCGCGATCACCATCCGCTGGATCTCCGACGTCCCCTCGTAGATCTCGGTGATCTTGGCATCGCGGAAGTACCGCTCCACCGGATAGTCCTTGATGTACCCGTACCCGCCGAAGATCTGCACCCCCTGATGGGCCGCCCACATGGCGGTCTCTGAGGCGAACAACTTGGCCATGGAGGCCTCCAGGGTGCACCGCTTCCCCTGGTCCCGCAACCACGCCGCCCTCAGGGTGAGCAGGCGCGCGGCGTCGATCCGCGTGGCCATGTCCGCGATCTTCCACTGGATGGCCTGGAACTCCGCGATGGGCCGTCCGAACTGCCGGCGCTGCTTCGCGTACCCCACACTCTCTTCTAGCGCGGCGCGGGCAATGCCCACCGCCTGCGCGGCGACCCCGATCCGGCCTCCGTCCAGGGTCGACAGGGCCACCTTGAAGCCCTCGCCCCGTCGGCCCAACAGGTTATCCTTCGGTACGCGACAGTCCTCCAGCAGCACCTCGCAGGTCGAGGACGCCAGTAGCCCCATCTTCCGCTCCACCTTGCCCACGGAGATCCCGGGGTGGTCGCGCTCCACCAGGAACGCGGAGATCCCCCGTGCGCCTGGCTCCTCCTCGGTGCGGGCGTACACCACGAAGACCCACGCCTCCCGCGCGTTGGTGACGAAGGCCTTGGTGCCGTTCAGCACCCACCGGTCGCCATCCAGCCGTGCCGAGGTCTGCAGCGAGGCCGCATCCGATCCCGCCGAGGGCTCGGTGAGGCAGTAGCAGCCCACCTCCCGCCCGGAGGCGAGCACCGGCAGGTAGCGCCGCTTCTGGTCCTCGGTCCCGTAGCGCAGGATGGGGTCGCACACCAGGGAGTTGTTCACCGACATGATGGCCGCCGTGGACGCACACGCCCGCGCCACCTCCTCCATGGCCAGGATGTACGCCACGTTGTCCATGCCGGCGCCTCCATACTCCTCCGGCACCATCACCCCCATGAGGCCGAGCTCTCCCAGGCCGCGCACGATCTCTGCGGGGAACCTGTGTTCGGCATCGAGTTGGCCCGCCACCGGAAGGATCTCGCGGTTCGCGAACTCCCGCGCCGTTTGCTGCACCAGCCGGTGTTCTTCGCTGAGGTTGAAGTCCACGGCTTAGCTCCCGTGTGGAATCCGTGCCCATCGTAGCGTCTGCCCCAGGACGCAGCAACCGACCCGCAGGGAAAGGGCCCCGCTGCGGTGTAAGGCTCCTCTGGTGGTGTCCTTGGAGCGGATCCGGTCGCAGGTACAGACGACCAGCCCGGAGTTCGGGGAGAACTACGCCTACCACAAGGCCCTGGCGGAGGAACTGCGCCGCCGGCTCGGGCAGGTCCGGCAAGGGGGAGGGGAGCGGGCGCAGAGGCGGCAGCGGGAGCTCGGAAAGATGACCGCCCGGGAACGGGTCGAGCGGCTGCTGGACCCCGGCTCCCCTTTCCTTGAGCTCTGCCCTCTCGCCGCCTGGGACATGTACGACGGCGAAGCGCCGGGCGCCGGCCTGGTCACGGGGATCGGCCGGGTGAGCGGCGTGGAGTGCGTCATCGTGGCCAACGACGCCACGGTGAAGGGCGGCACGTACTTCCCCGTGACAGTCAAGAAGCACCTGCGGGCTCAGGAGGTGGCCCTGCAGAACCGGCTGCCCTGCATCTACCTGGTAGACTCCGGAGGTGCCTACCTACCGCTCCAGGCGGAGGTGTTCCCGGACCGCGACCACTTCGGCCGGATCTTCTACAACCAGGCGCGGATGAGCGCGCTGGGGATTCCGCAGATCGCCGCCGTCATGGGGTCGTGCACCGCGGGGGGCGCGTACGTGCCGGCCATGAGCGACGAGGCCGTGATCGTCCGCGGCACGGGGACCATCTTCCTCGGCGGCCCACCGCTGGTGAAGGCGGCCACGGGGGAGGAGGTGAGCGCGGAGGAGCTCGGCGGGGCAGACGTCCACGCCCGCCGGTCGGGGGTGGTGGACCACCTGGCGGAGTCCGACGAGCACGCCCTGCAGATCGTCCGGCAGATCGTCTCCACCCTGAACCGGCGCAAGACCGTGGAGGTGGACGTGCAGGACCCGGAGGATCCCGCGTACGATCCCGAGGAGATCTACGGCATCCTCCCCCGGGACCTCCGACAGCCCTACGACGTCCGCGAGGTGATCGCGCGGATCGTGGACGGGAGCCGGTTCGCGGAGTTCAAGGCGCTGTACGGGACGACGCTGGTGTGCGGCTTCGCGCGCATCCACGGCGTCCTGGTGGGCGTGGTGGCCAACAACGGCGTGCTGTTCGTGGACAGCGCGGAAAAGGGTGCGCACTTCATCGAGTTGTGCGGGCAGCGTCGGGTGCCCATCGTGTTCCTGCAGAACATCACGGGGTTCATCGTGGGCCGGCAGTACGAGGCGGCGGGCATCGCCCGGGCGGGAGCCAAGATGGTGCACGCGGTGGCCACCAGCAACGTCCCCAAGTTCACCGTGATCGTGGGCGGGTCGTACGGCGCGGGCAATTACGCCATGTGCGGGCGGGCGTACGAACCCCGCTTCCTGTGGATGTGGCCCAACGCCCGGATCAACGTCATGGGCCCCGAGCAGGCCGCCGGGGTCCTGGTCACCGTCAAGCGCGACCAGCTGGCGCGGGAGGGCAAGCGCCTGTCGGAGGAAGAAGCCGAGGCCATCGCCCGTCCCATCCTGGAGAAGTACGAGCGGGAGGGAAACCCGTACTACAGCACCGCGCGCCTGTGGGACGACGGCATCCTCGACCCGCCCACCACGCGCGACGTCCTCGGGCTCGCTCTGTCCGCCGCCCTGAACGCACCCGTGGAGCCCATGAAGCCCGGCGTGTTCAGGATGTGAGCCGTGGCAGACGTGCTGCGGATCCACCGGGATGGAGAGCGGCTAGAGCTGGTGCTCCACCGGCCGCACGTGCACAACGCCCTGAACCCCGAACTGGTGGAGGCGCTGCGCGCGGCGGTGGAGCAGGCCGGGCAGGACCCCGCGGTCCGGTGCGTGGTGCTGTCCGCTGAGGGGCCTTCTTTCTGTGCGGGCGCAGATCTGGAGTGGATGCGGTCGGCCGCCGGCGCGCCGGAGGAGGAGAACCGCAAGGACGCCGCTCGCGTGTTCAGGACCCTGGAAGCCATCGCCACATGCCCCAAGCCGGTGGTGGCCCGGGTGCACGGCGCTGTGGTGGGTGGCGGGGTGGGTCTCGTGGCCGCCTGCGACCTCGCCGTCGCTCACCCCGGTGCCACCTTCCGCCTCAGCGAGGTCCGGCTGGGCCTGTTGCCCGCCATGATCCTCCCCTTTCTGCTGCGAAAGGTGCACCGCGGAGCCCTCCTTTGGGCTGTGCTGACCGCCGCCCGCCTCTCGGCACACGAGGCGCTGGAGGTCGGCTTGGTGCAGGCGGTGTCCGAAGACCTCAACGGCGTGGTCAACGGGTGGGCAGGGGAACTGGTGGCGGGGGGACCGACCGCCCTCGCGGAGGCCAAGCGCCTGCTGCACCTGCTGCCCCAGCTTTCCTGGGATCAGGCGCGGGAGGTGGCGGTGGACGCCATCGCCAGGGCCCGCGCGGGTCCGGAAGGCCAGGCGGGCATGCGCGCCTTCCTCGAGAGGCGGAAGCCGCCGTGGCTAGGGGAGTGAAGAGCCCGCGTCCGCCCTTTGCCAAAGTGCTCGTGGCGAACCGCGGCGAGATCGCGGTGCGGGTCATCCGCGCCTGCCGAGAGCTGGGCGTGCGCACCGTGGCCGTCTACTCGGAGGTGGACGCCGCAAGCCCCCACGTGCTGCTGGCGGACGAGGCCGTGTGCCTGGGAGCTAACGAGCCTGCGGAGTCGTACCTGAACATCGGCCGGATCGTGGACGCAGCGCGGCGCACCCGTGCTGAGGCGGTGCACCCTGGCTACGGGTTTCTCGCGGAGAACCCAGAGTTCGCCCACGCCTGCCGTGAGGCCGGCCTGGTGTTCGTGGGCCCATCCGCGGAGGTCATCGCCGCACTCGGCGATAAGGACCGCGCCCGCAAGCTGGCAGACGAAGTGGGTGTGCCCACCGTGCCCGGCCACCCACCGGCGGACGACGAGACCCTGGAGCGCGCCGCGCACCGAGTTGGCTTTCCGGTGCTCCTGAAGGCCGCGGCAGGAGGCGGAGGCAAGGGGATGCGGGTCGTGCACGACCCCGTGCAGTTCCGGGAGGCCTTGCATTCGGCCCGTCGGGAGGTGCGCTCTGCCTTTGGAGACGACGCCGTCCTCATCGAAAGGTACCTGGAGCGCCCGCGGCACGTGGAGGTGCAGATCCTGGCGGACACGCGGGGGAGCGCAGTGCACCTGGGCGAGCGGGAGTGCAGCGTGCAGCGCCGCCACCAGAAGGTGATCGAAGAGTGCCCCTCCCCGGCGGTGGGGCCGGAGCTGCGGGCCCGGCTTTGCGAGGCGGCGCTGCGCCTAGTCCGCGCCGCCGGCTACGTGAACGCGGGGACTGTGGAGTTCCTCCTAGACCGCGAGGGTCGTTTCTACTTCCTTGAGGTCAACACGCGCCTGCAGGTGGAGCACCCGGTCACAGAGATGGTGGCGGGCGTGGACCTGGTCCACGCGCAGTTGCGCGTGGCCGCGGGTGAGCCGCTGCCGCCCTCCCTGGCAGAAGTGACCCTCCGGGGCCACGCGGTGGAGGCACGGGTGTACGCGGAAGACCCCGAGCAGGGCTTTGCACCTTCTCCGGGCCGAATCCTGTGCCTGCGGGAGCCACAGCTTCCGGGTGTGCGGGTAGATTCCGGCATCCGGGCTGGCCAGCGGGTTCCCGTGGAGTACGACCCCATCCTGTCGAAGGTGGTGGCGTGGGCGCCTGACCGCGAAGCTGCGGTGGCGAAGCTCGTGCAGGCCTTGCGGGACTACGTCATCCTGGGCCCGCGGACGAACCTGAACTTCCTCCTCGACGTGCTGAGCCACCCGGACTTCCTGGCTGGAGAGCTGTCCACCCATTTCCTGGAAGAGCACTTCCCGGCCTGGCGCGCGCCCGAGCCGGAGGAAGAGGTGGTGGCGGTGGCCGCAGCCCTGGCCACGCGGAGCCGGCCAAAGACCGCTGCGATGAACGTTCGGCCGCCCGACCCCTGGGACCGCCTGCACGGCGCGCACCTGCCATGAGCGTGTTGCGCCTGCGCTGTGGCGGCGTGGTGTTCCAGGCGGGTGTGGTGCCCTCCGGCCGCGGTACGGTGGTCCGCGTGGGCGGCCGGGAGGTACTGGTGGAGCTGCGGGATCTCGGCGAAGGCGCGTGGGAAGCCACCGTGGATGGCGCCAGGTGGGTCGTCCACGCGGCGTGGGAGGGCGAGGTGTTGCACCTCCACACCCTGGGCCGCACCTACTCGTTCAGCCCCGCGCGGGAATCGGTGACCCGGGGCGAGCTGGCATCCGCAGACGCCCGCGCCCCCATGCCCGGGGTGGTGACGCGCATTCTGGTCGCCCCGGGCCAGCAGGTGGCCGGGGGCGAGGCGCTGTATGTGCTGGAGGCCATGAAGATGGAAACCGTGGTCCGCTCTCCTCGCCCGGCAAGGGTGCGCCGGATCCGGGCACAGGTCGGCGAGCAGGTAGAGGGAGGCGCGGTGGTGGTGGAGCTGGAGGCAGAGGAAGCGTGATCCCGCTGCAGACTCTCCCTTCGGAGGTCCGGCTGGTGGAGGTCGGGCCGCGGGACGGGCTTCAGAACGAGTCGCAGACGGTGTCCACCGAGGTGAAGGTGGCGTTCGTGGAGGCTCTGGTGGACTCAGGGTTGCGCTGGATCGAGGTGGGTTCGTTCGTACGGCCCGACCGCGTCCCCCAGATGGCCGACACGGAGGAAGTGTTCCGCCGCCTGCAACCCCGCGAGGGGGTGACGTACCTGGCCCTGGTCCCCAACCTGCGAGGCCTCGAGCGAGCCGTTGCCTGCGGGGTGCGGGCGGTGGCGGTCTTCACCGCGGCCACCGACGCCTTCGCGCGCGCCAACATCGGCTCTACCGTACAGCAGTCCCTGAGCAGTTTCCGCCAGGTGGCGGGGCAGGCTCGAGAGGCGGGGATGCTCGTCCGGGGCTACGTCTCCGTGGCGTGGTGGTGCCCGTACAGCGGCCGGGCGGACCCGCAGGCGGTGCGGCGGGTCGTGCTGGAACTGCTGGAGATGGGCTGCCACGACGTCGGGGTGGCGGACACCGTGGGCGCGGCCACACCGCGGGAGGTCCAGGAGACGCTGGAGCTGCTGCTCCGGGAGGTGCCCGCAGACCGGCTGGGGGTGCACTTCCACGACACCCGTGGGACCGGGCTTGCGAATGTGCTGGCAGCGCTGCAGATGGGAATTCGAACCGTGGACGCCTCGGCGGGTGGGCTCGGGGGTTGCCCGTTTGCTCCCGGTGCGCTGGGGAACGTCAGCACGGAGGACGTGGTGTACATGCTCCACGGGATGGGCATCCACACGGGCGTGGACCTGGACCGGCTGTGCCAGGCCTCCCGTTTGCTGGAGGCCGCTCTCGGCCGTCGCCTGCCCTCCCGGTACCTCCAGGCCGGCCCGCCCCGCGGCGGGTGAGGCCGTCCTAGCCGCCGGAGATGGCTGCGACGATCCGTAGCGGCGCGCGGCCGGACGTTACTTCCTCGGGCAGGGTCTGTTGCAGGCCCGCTAAGGTCAGGTCCCTGGTCCCCGCGAACACCCGGAGGTGGGGCTTCACGCGGGCCGCACCCGGCACACGCAGCACCCCCCGCAGCATCGGGTAGCGCCCCTCCAGAATCTCCAGCACCTCCCCCACGCTGGCGGTGTCGGACCGGATCGTCACGGTGAAGGAAGTTTGCGGCAGGCCCACCAGGCGCTTCAGATAGCCCGGCAGGATGATCTGGACGCATCGCACATCCGCGCCGCGCCCCATCACGGCAGCGTCACCGCCTCTACGGACAGGATCGGGGGCAGGTATTGGGCAATCGCCCTCCAGGAGTCACCGGAATCTGTGGAGCTGAACAGCTGCCCGCCGGTGGTCCCCAGGTACAGGCCGCAAGGCTCAAGGTGGTCTGCGGCGAGGGCGTCCCTCAGCACGTTCACGTAGCAGCGGCGGTCCGGTAGCCCACGGGCCAGGGGTTGCCAAGTCTCGCCCCCGTCGCGGCTACGCCACACGCGCAGGGCACCGTCGGGTGGATAGCGCTGCTCGTCGCTGGTGATGGGAACCACGTACACGGTGTCCGGCTCGTGGGCGTGCACGGCGATGGGGAAGCCGAAGTTGGACGGTAGCCCGGCCTCGATGGGCCGCCAGGACCCACCGGCGTCGTCGCTCCGGTACACGCCGTAGTGCTTCTGCATGAACAGGACGTGGGGCCGGGCGGGGTGCAACGCGATTTTGTGCACACAGTAACCCGCCTCGGGCTGCTCCTCGGGCAGGTATCTGGCG
>JBEQAH010000031.1:0-11711 GCA_041640435.1 bacterium
GGGACCCCAAAGTGCGCCAGCTCACGGTGTGGGACAGCACGCAGGCGCCCATCCCGATCCGCAACGGCCTTGCGCTGTTGCTGGGCCTACCCCAGAGGGACGTCCGGGTGGTGGCACCGGATGTGGGCGGTGGGTTCGGTCCGAAGATCATGATGTTCTACCCCGAGGAGGTGCTGGTGCCGCTGGCGGCCATGCGGCTCGGGCGGCCCGTGAAGTGGGTGGAGGACCGGCGGGAGCACTTCGTGGCCACCAACCACGAACGCACGCAGATCCACGACGCCGAGATCGCCGTGGACGCGGACGGACGGATCCTGGGCGTCCGCACCGTGTTCTTGCACGACGCGGGCGCGTACATCCCCTACGGGCTCATCGTCCCCATCGTGGCGGAGTGCACCCTGCCCGGCCCGTACCGGGTTCCCCACTACCACGCCGAGTTCCGGGCGGTGTTCACCAACAAGACCATCGTGAGCCCCTACCGCGGGGCGGGCCGGCCCCACGGGGTGTTCGTCATGGAGCGGCTGCTGGACCTGGCTGCCCGCGAGCTGGGTTTGGACCGGGCCGAGATCCGACGCCGCAACTTCATCCAGCCGGACCAGTTCCCCTACGACGTGGGGCTCATCTACCAGGACAACGCGCCGCTGGTGTACGACAGCGGCGACTACCCCGCGGCGCTGGACCGGGCCCTGCAGGCCGTGGGGTACGATCAGTGGCCCGAGGAGAAAGCCCGTTACCGCGCCCAGGGCCGGCGGGTGGGGCTCGGTTTCGCGTGCTACGTGGAGGGCTCCGGCATCGGCCCGTATGAAGGCTGCCGGGTCACGGTGGAACCCTCGGGCAAGGTCTACGTGGCTACGGGTGTGGGCACCCAAGGTCAGGGCCACTTTACCTCCCTGGCGCAGGTGGTGGCGGACGCCCTCGGGGTGGACGTTAGAGACGTGCATGTGGTCACCGGGGATACCGCCGTCTTTGGTTGGGGCACGGGGACCTTCGCCAGTCGCGCGGCGGTGGTCGCGGGCAGCGCCGCCCACCTGGCCGCACAGGCGGTGCGGGAGAAGGCGCTGCAGGTGGCGGCCACCCTGCTGGAAGCAAGCCCCCAGGATCTGGAACTCCAAGGCGGGCAGGTGCGCGTGCGGGGCGCCCCGGGCCGCCAGGTGAGCTTGGGCGAGGTGGCGCGGGCCGCTAACCCCCTGCGGGGCGTGATCCCCTCCGAGTGGGAGGGACCGGGCCTTGAGGCCACCCGCTACTTCGCCCCGCCCCGCGGGACCTTCGCAAACGGTGTGCACGCCGCGCTGGTGGAGGTAGACCCGGAGACGGCCACGATTAGGTTCTTGCGGTACGTGGTGGTGCACGACTGCGGGGTGGTCCTGAACCCCCTGATCCTGGATGGACAGATCCACGGCGGGGTGGCGCAGGGGATCGGAGGGTCCTTCTTCGAGCGGCTCGTGTACGACGAGCACGGACAGCTGCTCTCCGGTTCCTTCCTGGATTTCCAGATCCCCACCGCCATGGAGATCCCCGAGATCGAGGTGCACCACCTGGAGACCCCCTCGCCCTTGAACCCTCTTGGGGTGAAGGGTGCGGGCGAAGGAGGGGTCATCCCGGTCCCGGCCTTGCTGGCCCAGGCCATCGAGGACGCTCTGGACGACCTGGACCTGGAGGTGACGCAGATGCCTCTGTACCCCGAAGCCCTCTTCCGCCTGATTCGTAGCGCACCCCGGAGGCACGGATGAGGATCGAAGGCACGCACACCTTGCACGCACCCCGGGACCGCGTCTGGGCCCTGCTGGACGACCCTCAGGCCCTGGCCCGTTGTACCCCTGGCATGCAGGAGTTGCGGCCCCTGGGGGCCGACGAGTTCGAGGCGGTGCTGTCCATCGGGATCGCCGCCGTTCGGGGCACGTACAAAGGGAAGCTGCGGATCACAGAGCGCACGCCGCCGGAACGCTACGCGGTGCAGGTGGAAGGCGCGAGCGCCGCGGGCTTCGTGCGGGCCACGGGGCTGCTGGAACTCGCAGACCGCGGGGCGGAGACCGAGGTGCGCTGGTCCGGCGACGTGCAGGTGGGTGGCGCGCTCACCATCGGCAGCCGCATGATCCCGGGGATCGCCCGCATGCTGGCCGGACAGTTTTTTCAGTGCCTGGACGAGCAGCTGCGGGGCACCTAGCTGAGGCGCTGCGCCCGTGAAACCGCCCATCTTCGAGTACCGCGACCCCACCAGCCTTGAAGAAGCTGTGGACTGCCTTGCGGAGTGGGGTGAGGGGGCCAAGGTTCTGGCCGGTGGGCAGAGTCTCATACCAATGCTCAACCTCCGGCTCGCGCGACCCGACTGCCTGGTGGACATCAACCGCCTCGATGAGCTCGACTACCTCCACGAGGAGTCCGGATGGCTCCGGGTGGGCGCCAGGGTCCGCCAGCGGCGTGTGGAGCTGTCTCAGGAGGTGACCCGCCGCGTCCCCCTGCTCGCGGAGGCGGTGCGCTTCGTGGGACACCCCCAGATCCGCAACCGCGGGACCGTTTGCGGTAGCCTGGCACACGCGGACCCCGCCGCAGAGCTGCCCGGGGTCGCCGTGGCCCTGGGCGCCCGGCTGCTGGCGCAGAGCCGGGGCGGGATCCGGCAAATCCCTGCGGAGGAGTTTTTCACGGGGCAGCTCACCACCGCCCTGCGGCCCGACGAGCTGCTGGTGGAAGTCCAATTCCCCGTCTTTCCCCCGGGCTGGGGCTGGGCCTTCGTGGAGGTCACGAACCGCCACGGCGACTACGCCCTCTGCGGGGTCGCCGCGGGTGTGCGCGTGGAGGAGGGACGCGTCCGGGAGGCGCGCATCGCGTACGTGGGCGCGGGACCCACACCCGCACGGCTGCGCGAGGTGGAAGCGGCGGCACTGGAGGACTTCCGCGCAGCCGGTGAGGAAGCGCGTGCCCGCCTGCGACCGGACGGCGATCTTCACGCCTCTGCGGAGTTCCGCCGACATCTAGCCGGGGTGTTGACCCGTCGCGCGCTGCGGCTGGCGGTTGCGCGCGCGGGAGGAGGAAGCCATGCGTGAGCCCACGCGCACCGTTCAGCTTTTGGTGAACGACCGCAGCGTCACGGTCACTGTCCCGGTGCGCAAGACGCTCGCGGACACCCTGCGAGAGGACCTGGGCCTCACCGGCACCCACCTGGGGTGCGAGCAGGGAGTGTGCGGGGCCTGCACAGTCTTGCTGGACGGGGAACCCGTGCGGTCTTGCCTGCTGCTGGCGGTGCAGGCGTCAGGCCACCGGGTCACCACCGTCGAGGCCCTGGGAACTGTAGATCGCCTGCATCCCCTCCAACAGGCCTTCTGGGACCAGCACGGCCTGCAGTGCGGCTTTTGCACGCCAGGGATCCTCATGAGCCTCGTAGCGTTCCTGCGCGAGAATCCGTCGCCCACCCGGGAAGAGATCCGCGAGGCGCTGGCGGGGAACCTGTGCCGCTGCACCGGCTACCAGAACATCGTGCGGGCGGTGGAAGCTGCGGCCGCCTGGATGCGGGAAGGGCACCGCTAGCGGCCGCGGGGCGTAGCGAAGACCGCCCTCAGGCTCTGCTGTACCCCTCCCCCCTGGCGCCGTCGCTCTCCCGTCCCTCTCGAGGAACGGTCCTTGCCGCGTTCCGGCGCAGCGCCTACGTGTGGCTGGAGGATGGCACCGCAGGTGTCGTCCTGGCCCTCGTTTCCCCAGAGCTCGGGCGAGGGCCGTTGAGCGTAGTCGTTTTGGGGATGCCGTGGAAGCAGGTGCGGGCGGGTCAGGCGGTTTGCGCGATGCCCGGAGAACTCGCGGTGGGCTCTCTCCGGGTGGGGACTTCTGGGGCCGTGCCGTGGAGCCCGCAGGTTCCCCGGGCCTTGCCCGCCGCCTCCACCCTGGAAGCCTGCGCGCGGTGGCTCGTGCGCGAAGCGCCCGCCCACAGTCTCGCAGACATCCTGCCGTGCCTACTGCACGGGGTGGCCTCCCGCGGTCTGGACCCCTGGCAGCGCAGGGCGCTTGAAGGCGCGCGGCTCCTCGCCGCCGGTGACCTCGTCCGTGGCACGCGCTTGCTGTGCGGGTTGGGTCCTGGCCTCACGCCGAGCGGTGATGACTTCCTCTGCGGTTGGTCGCTGGCCCTCTTCGTCCGGGGTGAGGACCCCCAACCCATCGCGCAGCACGCGCACTTCACGCATCGGATCGCGCGCGCGTACCTGGAGGCCGCCGTGCGTGGCCATGCGCCGGAGGCATGGCACCGGTTCCTGCGCGCGGCGGAAGGAAAGGACTGGCGAGAACCTGTGCAGTCGATCCTCCGCACCGGCAGGACCTCCGGCGCGGATACCCTGGCAGGCTTCCTGGCCGCGCTGTGGCCACGTCCGGGGCCTCCCGTAGCGTAGAATGGGGCTGACGATGGAGCCGCTTTTGCTCGTCGCCAACCCGTACGCGGGAGGAGGTCGCGTCGACGACGCCCTGCGCGTGGTGGAGCGCCTGCTGCGCGCCCGAGGAGTGCGCTACCGGGTGCACCGCGCGGCGGAGTTCGCCGCGCTGGCGGAGGCCGCGGCACGCGGGGTCGAAGAAGGGTTCCGCGCCGTGGTGGCCGTGGGCGGGGACGGCACGGTCAACGCGGTCATGAACGGGGTGCTCCATGCGGGCGGCCAAGCCGCGGTGGGCATCGTCCCCGCGGGGACCGCCAACGAGTTCGTCCGGGGTCTACCCCTCCCCCGCAGCGTGCAGCGCGCCACCCTCGCGTTGCTGAACGGCCAGCCGGTGGAGTTCGACGTAGCACAGGTCAACGGCCGCTACTTCGCCAACGTCTTCGGCATCGGCTTCGACGCCCGCGTGGCCGCGGGCGCAAGCCGCCTCCGGGGTCGGCGGATCTTCCGCGGTCGGGCGGTGTACTTCCTGGCGAGCCTGCTTGAGCTGGTGAGCGCGCAGGAGCCCCTTGAGGTGGAGGTGGTCACCGAGTCTGACCGGTTTGTGGGTCGCGTGCTCCTGGTGGCCGCGGTCAACGGCCGCATGTACGGCGAGCGGGTGCCCTCCCTCCCCACCCCGAGCCTGCGGGACGGCTTGTTGGACCTGTACATCGTGCAGGACATGCGCCGCATGCGGTCGCTGAACGCGGCGATGAAGATGCTGCGGCGGTCGCCCATCCCGGAGATCGTGATCCAGCGGTGCCGGGAGGTGACGGTCCGGGCAGACCGGGAAGTGGAAACCCACGTGGACGGCAACCCCACGGAACCCGCTCGGCACGTCCACGCGCGGGTGCTCCCCCGGGGCGTGCGAATCCTTCTGCCTCCTGAGGTTGTGCCGTGGCGGCCCGCGGAGCAGCCCCTGAAGGCGGCCCTGCCCTAAGCCATGGATCGCCCTGCCTCTCGGGACACTCCGCACCTGCTCGTCCTGTCCGCCACGTACGGGGGAGGGCACCAGCGGGTGGCGGAAGTGCTGCAGGCCGCGTGGCAAGAGCGCCTGCCGCAGGCGCGGGTGGCGGTGTTGGATTTCTTCGAGCAGTTTGTGAACCCGGCCCTGAACCGCCTGACCCGGACCCTGTACGTCCAGAGCGTCCGACACGCCCCACGGCTGTGGGGCGCGTTCTATGACGCCACAGGCCAGATCCGGCCCGACTCCCCCACCCAGCGGCTCATCAACCGCCTCGGCAAGCGCCGCCTGCTCGCGTACCTGCAAGACTGTCAGCCGGACCTGGTGGTGCACGTGCACCCCACGCCCGCGGGCTCCATGTCCGAGCTGAAGGCGGAGGGGCGCGCCGGACAACCTTCCGGGGTAGTGATCACCGACTACGCCATCCACTCCCAGTGGATCCACCCGCACGTGGACCTGTACTGCGTGGCCTCCGAGGAGGTGGCGGCGGGTCTAGTCGACCGCGGCGTCGCCGCAGAACGGATCCGCGTGACGGGCATCCCCGTGGACCCCCGGTTCGCCCAACCCCTGGACCGCTACTCGCTGGCCTTTCGGCTGGGCCTGGACCCCACGCGCACCACGGTGCTGGTGATGGCCGGCGCGTACGCCATGCTGGGGGGTGTGGTGGAGGTGCACCGGGTCCTCCTGTCCCTGCCCCAGCGGGTGCAGTGCGTGTTCGTGTGTGGCCGCGACGCGGCGCTGGTCGAACGCCTGCGGCAGCGGAGCCGCCGCCGACCGGATGTGCACGTCTACGGCTTTGTGGACAACGTCCACGAGTGGATGGCCGTCTCAGACCTCCTGATCACCAAGGCGGGCGGCATCACGGTGTCCGAAGCCCTGGTGCGGGAGCTGCCCATGGTCATCTACCGACCCATCCCGGGACAGGAGGAGTGGAACACCCGGATGTTGGTGGCCGCCGGCGCGGCCCAGGTGGCGCGGGGACCTGAGGAGTTGCGGCGGTTGCTGGAGCGGCTGCTGCAGGACCCCGCGGCCTTAGAGGGCATGCGGCGGGCGGCCCGGCGGATCCGGAAGCCGGACGCCGCCCGCGAGGCCGCGGGCGCACTCCTCCAACTCCTCCCGGAGGCCCGGGCTGGTGCGTAGCCGCGCGGCCCGCCACGCCGCGCTCATCGGCCTCGTGGAGTGCGCGCGGGGCGCGTTGCTGTTCACGCTGCTGCCCAACCACCTGCGGTTCGGCGTCGGCCACGGGATGTCCGTGGTGGGGCTCACCCTCTCCAGCTACTACCTGTCCGAGCTGGCTTTGAAGCTGCCGTCCGGCTGGGTTGTGGACCGCTTCGGACGGAGGCGTCCCCTGGTGGCCGGGCTCGCGCTGAGCGTGCTCTCCGTCGTCCTCCTGTCCCGTGTGGATGAGGTATGGCAGATCCTGCTGGCGGCAGCGCTGGGGGGCGTGGGGGCCTCGCCCATCTGGCCTGCCGTGGTGAGCGGAGTGGCGGAGGCCACGGAGGAGGGCGGTCGGGGCAGTGCCATGGGTGCTGTGTTCAGCAGCTGGCTGGTGGGGACCGCGGTGGGCTTCGTGGCGGCCAACTTCCTTCTGGAGGTCCACACCCTGGCTGCCTTTGCATTGGTGGTGGGCTGTTTGGCGATGGCCCTGGTCATCGCCGTGGGGCTCCGGTCGAGCCCTCCGCCCCATGTGCAGGAAGCGCTCCGGGAGTCGGTCCACGAGGTGGAGGTGACCGCGGCGCGCCTGTGGCCGCTGGTGGCAGGCATGGTGGTCCAGACCATGGCCACGGGCATGTTGATGCCGACCCTCTCCCCGTACGCCCGCGAGGTCCTACACCTCACCCCGCTGTGGATCGGCGTGCTGCTGCTGGCCGGTCCGGGACTCACCGTTCTGTTGCTCGTCCCCCTCGGGCGCCTGATCGACCGGGTGGACCGGGTGGAGGTCCTGCCCGCCTGCATCGCGGCGGGTGGGGTCGTGCTGTTCGTGCTGCCGTTTTTCCGCTCGCTGTGGATCCTGATTCCCCTGGTGGCCATCCTCGGGCTGGGCTACGCCACCTTGCTGCCCGCGTGGAACGCGCTCATTATGGACCTGCTGCCGCCCGACCGACGCGGGACGCTGCTCGGGCTCGCCATGTCCATCGAAGGGGTGGGTGTGGCCTTGGGCACCACGCTCGGGGGGGTTCTGTGGGATCACCTGGGACCCCCCGCACCGTTCCACCTAGCCGGTCTGTTCCTGCTGTGTGTGGCGGTGGGCTACCTCGTCCTGCTCCCCCGCTCCGTGCAGCCGGTCCTGGCCCGGCGCGCACGGCGCGCCTCTAGGCACTCATGAGCGCCGGGTGGTGGATTCTGGGGGCGTGCGGGGCGCTCGCGGGAGCGTACACCGTGGGGGCTCAGGCGCTGGCACGCTCGGGCGTGGCGGTGCGTTGTGGCGCCCGGTGGCCGCGGGTGGCTTTGACCTTCGACGACGGTCCACACCCAGAGTACACCCTCCGCATCGTGGAGGTGCTGGCGCGCCACGGGGTGCGGGCCACCTTCTTCTTCATCGGACGACACGCCCTGCAGTACCCCACCGTGGCGCGGACGGTGGCGGCCTGCGGCCACGAGATCGGCAGCCACACGCTGAGACACCGGCACCTGTGGACCCTGGATCCCTACAACACGTGGGAAGAGATCGCGGGTGGACAACGAGCGGTGGAGGACGCCGCGGGGGTACGCAGCGCGTACTTCCGGCCTCCGTGGGGCGCTTTCAACCTCGCGAGCCTGTGGGCGTGCCGCCGCCTGGGGATCCTTCCCGTGCTGTGGACCGTGCGTGCGGAGGGCTGGCGGTGGCGGCCGGCCCCACCGCGCATGGTGCACGAGGTGGTGCGGCGCAGCCACCCGGGGGCCGTCGTCAACCTCCACGACCGGGGTGGATTCCCGGACACGCCGGAGCGAGTCCTGGCCGCCCTCCCGGGCATCGTGGAGGGACTGCGGTCACGGGGTCTCGAGCCGGCCCCGCTCCAGGAGGTCCTTGGGCCGCGCCACGGACCCCGCCCGCTCGGCGTCGGCGTACAGGGCGACCAGCCGGCTCCGTGACATCCAGATCTGGCGCACCCGGGCCAGGCGCGGACGGCCTGAGGTCCGGCGGACGCCCTGTGGGTGGTAATACCAGACCAGGAAGTGCAACCACAGATGCAGCAGCCAGGTGTGCAGGCCAGGCGGGAGGTCTCGAACCTCCCACCCCAGCCGGTCCGAGCCCTGCCAGTACAGGGTGTTCCCGAAGACCGCCACCGCCGGGACGTCCGGCCGGTCCCGCAGGTAGCGGGCCAGGGCCGCAAAGGCATGGGTGAGCTCCCGGGCGAACTGCAACCCCACCTTTCGCGGCTCTGCGAGCTCGGCGTGCAACCGCGCGACCCGCGCGCTGTCCACGTGGACCTCCGCAACCGGGTCGCCGGGTCGGACCACGGTGCCGTCGCTCAGATGGACGGGAGGCCCTGCGTACGGGTGCAGCTGAAGCCGCAGTACGCTCTGGGGCGCGTAATCGAACACCCCGTGGCGGCGTGCCCACCACCGCTCGAACCGGTCAAACCAAGGGCGGGGAAGGAGGCGCTGCAGCACCGCCTGCAGTGTACACCATGAGGAGCACGTTTGCGGTGGGCTATGCCGCGGTGTTAGCTGCGGCCTGCCTGTGGGGCCTGTCCGGGGTGGTGGCGAAGTCCCTCCTGGAGGAGTCCGCGGATCCCACCACCCTGGTGGCCGTCCGCTTATGGGGTGGTGGAGCGGTATCCCTGTTGTACGTTTGGGTCTTCCGCAAGCCAGAGCTCCACAGGGCGTGGGCACGCCGCGGAGGGGTGTTCATCTTGGGCCTTACACTGGTCGCCAACCAGTTCGCCTACTACGCGGCCATCGCGGCCGCCAACGTGGCCACTGCCATCTTCCTGCAGTACCTGGCTCCGGCGCTCCTGGTGGTGTGGGCGCGCCTGGCCGAGGGCCAGCCTCTCAGCCCTGGCCGCGTGGGCGCTGTACTCCTCAGTGGGCTCGGCACCCTTCTCCTCGTTCTGGGGCGCAGTGGCTTGGTGGTCTCGCCGGCCGGGGTGGCGTGGGGTCTTGCGTCCGCGGTACTGTTCAGCTTGTACACCGTGATGGCACGCCGGGAAGTCCGCAGGAGCGACCCCTGGGCCGTCCTCGCGCTCGCCTTCGGCTTCGGAGCCCTCACGTGGAGCGTGGTGGCGCCACCGTGGGTCGCGTGGGCGCAACCCCGCACACCCGAGCAGTGGCTGCGGTTCGGCCACCTGGCAGTCCTCGCCAGCGTGGTGCCGTTCGGTCTGTTCCTGTACGGGCTGCAGCGGGTCCGGCCGGAGCGCGCGGGGATTGTGGCCAGTGCGGAGCCTGTGGTGGCGGCCCTGGCCGCGTACGTGGCCCTCGGAGAGCGGCTTGGGGCCCATCAGGCCGTGGGCGCCGGCCTGATCCTGGCTGCGGTGGTCTGGACGAACTGGGAAGGGCTGCGGGAACAGGGATCTCAGCCCCAGGTGGCCGCAGCACCTTCCCGCACCAGCTGCTCCACCTCCTCCTCCGCGTAGCCCAGCTCCCGCAACACCGCGGCGGTGTGCTGGCCGAGCACGGGCGGAGGGGTCCTCACCGATCCCGGCGTGTCCGAGAACTTGAGCGGTACACCCGTCACCGTGATCCGGCCCGCCGTGGGGTGCTCCAGCTCCACCCGCATCCCGCGGTGCTGGGTCTGCGGGTCCTGGAACACCTCCGCAACGGTGTAGATGGGACCGCTGGGGACCCCCGCCGCCTCCAACAGCCGCGTCCACTCACCTGTGGGCCGCTGCCGGAAGCGCTCCTGCAACAAGGGGATGAGCTCGGACCGGTGCCGGACCCGGTCGGGGTTGGTGCGAAATCGAGGGTCGTGCGCAAGCTGTGGGTCCACCACCTCACAGAACCGCTTCCAGATGGCCTCGCTGCCCACCGCCACGTTCACGTATCCGTCCTGAGTCTCGAACGCCTGGTACGGGCACAGGTTGGGGTGCGCGGAGCCCATCCGTTTTGGGTTCTCGCCGGTGGCGAAGTAGTTCGCTGCGGCGTAGGTGAGCCACGCCACCTGGCCATCCAGCAACGCGGCGTCGATCCACTGCCCGCGGCCCGTCCGGTCGCGGACCCGCAACGCCGCCAGGATGCCGAAGGCGGCGAACATCCCTGCGCAGATGTCTGCCACCGCCACCCCCACCTTCACGGGCGGGCCGTCTTCCTCTCCCGTGATCCCCATGATCCCACCCATCCCCTGCAGGATCAGGTCGTACGCGGGCTTCTCCCGGTAGGGCCCGGTCTGCCCGAACCCCGAGATGGAACAGTACACCAACCTCGGGTACCGCTCGCGCAGGTGCGGGTAGTCGAGCCCCAGCCGCTCCATCACCCCCGGCCGGAAGTTCTCCACCAACACGTCCGCCCGCCCCAGCAGCCGCTGCAGCACCTCCACGCCCCTGGGGTGCTTCAGGTTCAGCGCCACCGATTCCTTGTTCCGGTTCACGCTGAGGAAGTACGCGCTCTCCGACCCGACGAAGGGTGGGCCCCAGCCCCGGGTGTCGTCACCGCCCTCGACGGACTCCACCTTCACGACCCGGGCTCCCAGGTCCGCCAGCATCATGGTGCAGTACGGACCCGCCAGCGCCCGGCTGAGGTCCACCACCAGGAGGCCCTCGAGCGGCTGCACGACTACTCCCGCACGAAGGCCACGAACCGGCAGAAGGCCGCCTCCCCGCCCTTGAACCGGAAGGGGAAAGCACCCACCCACACCCGCCGGTTCAGCACCAGGTCGATCTCACCCCCCACGTTCTCCACGTGGAACACGCCGCGGGGGAACAGCTTGGTGTGGGTGGCCTGGTAGTCCTGGGGCCACGGAAACGCCTCGCTCAAAGACATGCCGATCTTCCGCTCCACCTCCGGGATCAGGTCGCGGCGGGCCTCCCGCACCTTCGTGTTGAAGGGATGGTCCGTGGAGATGGCGTCGATGGCGAGCCACCGGATCTTCCGATCCAGGACCCACTCGCAGAACTCCGCCCGAGGGCCGGGGTGTCGCAGGAAGGACCGGGGCAGGTCCGCGCCGGCGTCCGGGTGGTGTTCCTTGGTGTGAGGCGACCAGTCCTCGTTGTAGTACGCGTGGTAGCCCGTGTGGATGACGAGGATGTCGTCGGGCTCGATGCGGATCCCCGTCCGCTTCTCCCACTCCTCGAAGTGCTGGGGGCCGTAGATGTCGTAATCCCCGATTCCAAACTGTTGCAGGTCCACCACGCAGGCGGGCCCCACCAGTCGCTCGATGGGGATGCCCGCGATGTCCGGCCCCGGGTCGTAGAAGTGCAGGGGCGAGTCCAGGTGGGTGGCGATGTGGT